>JBEIMN010000027.1:0-13232 GCA_040378705.1 Acidobacteriota bacterium | reverse complement strand
GTTACCAGCCGTTGCTCGCCGCGCTGTGTGACGTTGCCGATGTCGATTGCCAGCTTCTGCAGGTCGCCATTCGTCTTCGCAATCGATTCACGAACCGAGGCGACGGAGGCCCGCAGACCGTTTACCTGGGCCGAGGTGTCATTGACGACGCGCTCACGGTCGAGACGCGCCACCTCGAGATCCTTTCGCGCGACATCCAGCGATGCCTGATTGCTCTCAAGGCGTGTCCGCGCCGTCACGATCTCCAGTTCCGCCAGTTCGAGATCACGCTTCGAGCGCAATCCCTTTCGGAAGAGCTCCTCGACCCGCCGGAAATTGAGATCCGACGTGACCAGGCTCTGCTGCGCCTGTTCGACATTCTGCTCCGCGACGCGCAGACGGTCCTCCGACTGGCGCAGCCGCTGCTCGGCGGCCGGAATCGCGACGTTCCGTGACTTGCTGACGTCATTCATCTGATCGTTGAGCGCAGTCTCGCGAACCGCCGACTGCTCGAGCCCGCCTTCAAGGAAGTTGCGCTGCTCTTTCAGTCTCGGTATCTGATCCCTCGTCAGAAACTTCGAATCGATATCGTCGATCTCGGCGATCACCTCACCGGCCCTGACCGATTGCCCCTCGACGACATTCCAGCGCACCAGCCGTCCCGGAATCTGGGCCTCAATGCTTTGTGGGCGATCCATCGGTGAGAATACGATTACACGGCCATAGCCGGTGACCGACTGCTGCCACGGAACATAGACCAGGCTGATGGAGAGAAGCAGTAGCAGGACCAGCAGCGACACGGCGACCGGTCGAAGCGCACGTTGTGTCTCCATCATCTTCAGCGAAGCGATCCGCGGGTGATTCTTCAAGTCGGGCGGTGATTGATTTTGCTTGTTCATATGGTCTCTCTCTTCACCTCGCGCTCAGGGTTGGAAATAGTCTGCGTAACTCACAGTCCGGCTCCGAGAGGAGCAACTTCACCGACCCGGACTCGACAATGCGCCCCTTGGCGAGGACGTGAACCGTTTTTGTGCGCCTGACGATCTCGGGATCGTGTGAGATGTCGACGATCGTCCATCCGTATTCAGGCTTGAAAAGTTCGTCGAGGATCGCCAGTTTGTCGTTCTCATCGACTCCGGTGAAGCCCTCGTCGAGGATCAGCAACTGTGGATGATTGACAATCGCGCGGGCGATCATGATTCGCTGCACCTGACCCCGCGAAAGATTACGCCCCTCGGTCACCAGTCGCGTCTGGAGCCCTTTTGGCAGTCGCGCCAGCTCTTCATCCAACTGGGCAAGGCCAATCGCCCACTGCAGATCCTGGTGGGATATCTCATCTCTCCCCATCAGGATGTTGTCCTCAATCGTGCCACCGAAGATTTCGTTGGTATCGCCCACCCGGCTCGTCGAGCGCCGCAGGCTGCCAAGGTTAAGGTCGCGAATATCTACCCCGTTGATCTGCACCAGCCCGTGTGTCGGCTCATGGAGCCCGCACATCATCATTGCAAGTGTCGATTTTCCGACTCCACTCTTGCCGACGAGGCTGATGTGCTCTCCCGACTCGACCGTCAGATCGAGGTTCGAGATGACCTCGTTCCTTCCGTCATAAGAGAAGCGCACCTTGCGGCAATTGACCGTCGCGCCACTTGGATTGACCGTCATTTCGCGCCCCTTCGACCGCTCGACCGGCATGTCTGTCAGATGCCCGACCTTATCGAGTCCGGTCAGCAGATCGTAAAAGGATTCCATCATCCGAACCAGCTTCTCGAGCCCCTCGAGCGCCCCGACGACGACGATCTCCGACGCGACGACCTGCCCAAGTGTCAGCGATTGGTTGATTACCAGCCAGCCGCCGATCGCCAGTACTCCGGCACTCGCGATTGCCTGGAAGACATATATTCCGAGCGCCTGCCGGAAGAGCACGCTGAAATGGCTGCGCCGGGCCTGAACATAGTCGACGACCAGATTGTCGACCTTCATGAGCGAAAATCCGGGTGCGGCGTTCATCTTGAAACTGACGTGGCAGCGTGCCAGCTCCTCGAGCCAGTCGGCGACGTCATACTTGCTGTAAGACTCCTGAATACTGGTTCTCAGTCCGCCGGTCCCGAGAACCAGAATCACAAATCCGACGAAGAGCATCAGAAAGACGGCAAAGGCGAGCAGGTATGGGCTGTAGAACGACATCAGTACCAGTGCCATCAACACCTGCAATGCCGCTCCCGGCCCGTCGAAGAGTATCTTCGACATCGTCTTCTGGATCGTCAGCACGTCGAAGAAGCGGTTGATGAGCTGTGGCGAGAACTCGCTCTCGATCACATCGTGCTCGACCTGCGGCAGATGGTGCGCCAGATGGAGTGAGACCCGCGCAAAGATTCGTTGCTGCAGCTTTTCGAGGATGATCAGCTTCAGGATTCGCAGGATTCCGGCAAAGATCAGCGCCCCGAGCACTCCGAGTGTCAGCACAATCAGCGGTTGAATCAGGACACCGGCCGCAATCGTGTTGACCAGCGCCTGCGCCGCGAGCGGAACCGCCAGTGTCAGCAGTCCGATCAATACCGCGTAAATAATGATTACCCAGTAATCGGTTCGATCGAGCGCGATCATCCGCGCCAGGCGTTGATAGGGGGTCGGATGATCCGCATGCCCCGATCCGTTGTGATTCTGATGTGGCTCCGTCACTGTATTGCCTCACTTCCTCTGATAACTTACTCTGATCGCAATCCCGATCCCTGCCCCATTATTGCCCCATTGCTATTTGTTCAATGGGGCTGGAGATATCTCTCTTCTCCCGGATTTTGCCGCTGCCATCGCGCTCTGTACGAGCGGTTTCACCGTTATATCAAATTTCGTGCCACCATTCGCTCCTTGTCAATTTTGTTGCAATTATTTGCAATCGCTAGGTTTATATTATTGATGTGTATTTTTGTTTACGAATAGTGGCAATTTATCTCACCCTGCCTGAGGCATAATGTCTCAGTCTTCGATCGAAGCCGGTTCCGATGCCGTCGCCTCCAGGCAATGGTTGGCCGACGATTTTTAACCTTCCCGCGGGTCGAATTCATTATCTGAGACTTCATGGGAAAAAAGGTTTATATTCGGGATGTCTGAGATAAGGCGCTGGCAGACCGATCAGGGTGCAGAGGTGAGTAGTGAGTAGTGAGTAGTGAATAGTGAATAGTGAAGAAGTCGCGACGAATCGATCAGTGCAGTCGGTTTCGATCGTCGGGTGGATGCTAATTTTTTCAGGAGCAATAAATGGCAAATCGACTCGCGATAGTTGGGGCGACGGTGGTCACTCCGGAGGAGATCATCGAGGGTGGGCTGGTTCTGTGTGAGGATGGGCGGATAACTTACGTCGGATCGGGGGATGGAATCATTCCGGAGCCGGATTCGGTGATTATAGAGGCTGGGGGTGAGGCTGGCCGGCGGATTGTCATGCCTGGTTTCATCGACACCCATTTTCATGGAAGTGGCGGAGACGACGTCATAGCCGGCGGAGTTGATGGGCTGGCGCGAATTCAGCAGTCGGTTGTTCGGTTCGGGACGACCGGGTTTCTGGCGACGACGATCGCCGCCCGGCACGATGAGCTGATGCGATCGATCGCGGAGACGCTTGCCGCCCGTAAACGCGACCGGGTCGGTGCGTCGATATTTGGAATCCACCTTGAGGGACCCTACATGAACGTCAGTTTCAAGGGGGCACAGCCGGAGTGGGGAATCCGTGATCCGAACCTTGACGAATGCCGGGAGCTGCTGCTTGCCGCGGATGGCGCCGTCAAAATCATGACTCTCGCGCCGGAGCTTCCGGGGGGGATGGAGCTGATTCGGCTGCTGGCGGCGGCTGGGGTCGAGCCGTCGCTTGGCCATTCGATGGCCGATTATGAGACGGCGCTCGCGGCGATCGCCGCCGGCGCGACACGGGCCACTCACCTTTACAACGCAATGTCCGGCGTCCATCACCGCAAACCAGGTCTGGCCGCCGCCTGCCTCTGTGAACCGGGAATCCAGGCCGAGATTATCTGCGATGGAGTTCACGTCAATCCGCATATGATCGGACTTGCCTGGAAGGCGAAGGGACGGAAGGGGCTGACGCTCGTCACAGATGCGACGGCCGCCCAGGGGCACGGCGATGGAACCTACACGCTTGGCGATTTCGAGATCGAAGTCCGCGGCCCGCTCTGCACCCTCCGCGATGGAGTGACGATCGCCGGATCGGTTCTGACGATGAATCAGGCAATCGGCAACGCGATCGCCTTTACCGGAATGTCATTGACCGACGCCGCGGAGATGGCTTCAGCCTCGCCGGCGCGCGTCTGCGGAGTCGCGGATCGAAAGGGAAGTATCGAGGTTGGCAAGGATGCCGATTTTGCCATTCTCAACGCCGATTTCTCAGTCTTCCAGACGATAATCGAGGGCGATATCGTCTATCAACAGCATTTGTAAGGAGGAGTTATGAACAGGAATCTGACCGTCAGAATTTTATCGTTAATCATTCTTTTTTCGGTGGTTCTGTCCGTTGACGGACTGGCCGACAAAAAGGACGCGATCAGGCAGGCGGGAAAGGCGGCAGAGGTCTTCCGCCAGATCATGGGCACTCCGGACAATGCTGTCCCGCTGAGCGTATTGGACAAGGCTGTCTGCGTTGCCGTCTTCCCGGACGTGATCAAGGGAGGGTTGATCGTCGGTGGCCGAAAGGGGCGTGGTGTCGCGAGCTGCCGAACCCAGACGGGCTGGAGCGCGCCGGCCTTCTTCGATCTTGCGGGCGGAAGCATCGGTCTTCAGATTGGCGCCCAGTCGACGGACTTCGTTCTGCTCTTCGTTTCACAGGACGGGATGAGAAGTCTGATCAGAAGCAAGTTTGAGATGGGTGGGGATGCCTCTGTCGCCGCCGGTCCGGTCGGACGCCAGGTTGGCGCCGGAACTGACCTCCACCTCGATGCCCAGATTCTCTCCTATTCCCGCAGCAAGGGAGTCTTCGCCGGACTCGAGTTGAAGGGGACGGTGATCAGGCAGGATCCGGATGACAATCAGGCCGTGTATGGCGAAAACGTAAAACCTGAGGATATTCTGAAGGGGTTGCGCGAACCGAACGTCGATGTCTCGATTTTTCCAGTTACACTTGCCAGGTATTCGAAGAAGAAGAGATAGTCGTTTTTGGCTGAAAGTTGTCAGGGCCGGGGTCTCAATGAGAGATCCCGGCCCTGACTATTTTGCGGTTCCGACTGCGCGTGAGTTCTATTTGAAGAATCGACGCGCGAGGTTAAACCCGATCGTCAGACCGCGGAGACCGTCATCGGCGAAATATAGTCCGCGTGTCTGTGACCTTTGCGACATGGTCGTTCCGGGGCCATTGCTGAAGGTCAGGCTGAAGACGTGCCGGCGCGAAACACTCTCCTTCTGAATTCCGAATCCGATCACTGGCCGCCGAATGCCGGCGCCGACCTCTGAGTACCGTGCTTCACGATTGAGGCGATAATTGGCCTCCGCGAGCAGGTTCAGGGTCGGACGAACGCGAAAAGCGCCGCCGATTCCCAGTGCGTAGGCGGTTCTTCCCGGGGTATTGGTTGAAACATCGATATTGAAGGCCCGGTCGCCGAGGGTGATCGTCGGGACGAGATAGAGTTGGGCGTGGCGGGTGACGCTGCGGGCGATTGTCAGTTCGAAACTGGTCGCGAAGTTGCGCTGTAGGTTGTCGCGCCCCTCGATCCCGACTCGTGCCTGAGCGGAGAATGGGTCACCCAGCTCCTCACCAAGAAGCCGTGCGCCGGCGAAGAGCTGGATCGGCCGGCCAAGGTCACCCGGTGAGCGATAGGCGCCGACGTGGAGCCGATCGGTCAGTCCATAGATGATGCCGAAGGAGGGGAGCGCCTCGGAATCGAGTCCGAAGAGTCCCTCGACATTCGACGGTTTGCCGAAGGGGAAGCGGTGGGTAAACTCTGTCCAGAGTGTGCCTGCGGCGATTGGCGCGGCGCTTGGAAGGTTGACCAGCCGGAGGTCTCCGGCAACGTAGGTGTTTGCTTTCGGTGTCGGTTCTGGCTTTGGTGTGGAGGCGTCTGCGACACGGTTTTCGGTCGGGACGGGGGCGCTGGCGGCCATCTCCCTGACACTCTTCGTGTGGGTGTCGATCAGGTAGCGGCGACCGCCAATCTCGACGATCGCTTCGTGATCAGAATCTGTCACGAAGCTTACTGCTGGTGCCGCCTGGATCGTCACCCCGGGGAAGAGTTCCGGGAATCGGCTTCGGAGCGCCGGCGTGATTGTCAGGCCGGCCGCCTGAAACGCGCGGCCGAACTCGTTTCGCGCTCCGCCCCCCTGCGGATTGATGTGGCAGACGGAACATTTGGACTTGAGATCCGCGCGGGCCTGTGGATCTTTGGCATATAGTTTGAGGTAGTCTGGGAATGCCTGCACCGGCAAGTTGCCGGCGACGAGCAGGAATGCGGTGGTGAGGCTCAGTTTCAGCCAAAACTCTTTTTTCATTTGAATAACTCGCTGTCTGAAATCGCGTGTACGGGGCGATCTATCGTCCCTTGAAATCTGGTTTACGTTTCGCGAGAAAAGCACTGACGCCCTCCTGCATGTCTTCACTGGAGAAGCAGAGAGAGAAGAGGTCGATCTCGACATCGAGACCCTCGCGGAGCGTGGTCCGGGCGGCTGCCTTGACGGCGCTCTTGGCCATGGCGAGAGCAATCGGGCTCTTCCCGGCGATCAGACGGGCGAGGTCGAGCGTCTTCCCGAGCAGTTGATCGGGGGGATGAACCTCGTTGACCAGTCCGATCCGGTGGGCCTCCGCGGCATCGATCATCTCACCGGTCAGAATCATCCGCATGGCCCGACCCTCACCGACAAGCCGTGTCAGTCGCTGCGTCCCGCCGCCGCCGGGTATGATGCCGAGGTTTATTTCGGGTTGTCCAAAGCGTGCATTGTCGCTCGCGATCCGCAGGTCGCACGATAGCGCGAGTTCGTTGCCTCCACCGAGGCAGAAGCCGTTAATCATCGCGATTAGTGGTTTCGGGAACTCGTCAGCGGTGGTGAAGACGTTGCGCGAACGCATAACCGCGCGTTGCCCGATGGCGGTTCGTCCGGCGAACTCGTTGATGTCCGCGCCGGCAATGAAGGCCTTCTCACCGGCTCCGGTCAGAATGACCACCCGGATCTCGTCGTCGACACGCAATTCGTCAAGCGCCTCTGAAAGCTCTTCACGTGTCCTGATGTTCAGGGCATTCAGTTTTTCGGGACGGTTGATGGTGATGATCGCGATCCGCTCACGCCGCTCGATTAAAATATTCTCAGGTGTTCTGTTTTCAGTCATGGAAATACCCTCCACAATTTGCCAGCCATTACCGGTCAACGGTTCTGGCCAATCCTGACCAATTCTCAATAACCCGGCCTGTTTTCACAGCCCTGCTCATCATGGCCTGAAAATTGAAATCAGGCGAGTCAGATTGTCGATTGTCTGGTTCCGGATGCTGTCTTGCGTGCACCTGACCTTCCCGATATATTGAAGCGGCTGGAGGATGGCGTAAATTCTGTAACAATGACGGAGGTTGAATGTCAAAAATTGGGCCGGAAGTTGGCGATGTCAGAACTTCGAGAATGACATTTTCAGGCAATGGAGTGACCGTTGAGAGCTACACCGCAATGCCGGTTGTGCCGGTTGTGCCGGTTGTGCCGGTTGTGCCGGTTGTGGATGGTGGGGCCCAAATGCCTTTACAGATGCCGGCACTGATTCTGATTCACGAGTGGTGGGGAGTGACGCCGCACATCGAAGATATCGCGCGGCGATATGCCGGCGAGGGTTTCATCGTCATTGCGCCGGATCTTTACGACGGAGTGACGACGACGGATGCGGGTGAGGCTGGACGACTGATGTCGGAACTGAGCCTCGAAAAGGGGCTCTCGTACCTTCAGGTCGTGCTGGCTGAGTTGCGGACGTGGCCGAACGTCGCGGCGATTGGCGTCACCGGGTTCTGCATGGGGGGAACCTTTGCGTTGCGACTGGCGTGCGCCGCGAAGCTCGATGCCGCGGTTCCATTCTATGGCGACATCCCGGAAGATACCGGATTCATCGCCGGTCTGAGCTGCCCGCTGCTCTTCATTGGCGGCGAGAAGGATGCCTGGATTACAACGGAGAAGATGGGACGGCTGGCGGCCGCGCTCAAGCAGTACTCCCAACCGGGCGAAGTAAAGATCTACGCTGGCGCTTCGCACGCTTTTTTCAACGATACACGGCCCGAAGTTTACAGCCCGGCCGATGCCGCCGATGCGTGGCAGACGGTGATCGATTTTATGAAGCGGAAGCTTTTGCCTGAAGGGGCCTGAAAGAAAAAATAATGATTAATGAGCTCAATTCGGAGAAGGTGGCGATCATCACCGGAGCCTCGTCCGGAATTGGCAGTGCGACGGCGGTGGCGCTTGCACGTCACGGACTGAATCTCTGCCTGCTTGGTCGTTCAGCGGAGAGGTTAGGCGAGGTCGAGCGTCTCGCACGGGAGGCTGGCGCGACAGAGGTCGCGATCTTTCCGGGTGATCTGTGCGATGAGAAGATGATCGAAACAGTGATCCCGGCGATTGTTGAGCGATTCGGCAGGATCGATATTCTGATCAACAATGCCGGCCTGAGCCTCAATGGCGCGGTTGACGGCTATTCGCTCGATGACTGGAAGACGGTGATCGATACCAACCTGACCGCGCCATTTCTGCTCTGCCGCGAGGTTCTGCCGGCAATGAAGCGGCAGCGCGGGGGGCAGATCATCAACATCTCATCCGGAGCCGGTCGCAACGGAATCAGGAATATGTCCGCGTACTGTGCGTCGAAGTTCGGGCTGATCGGCTTTACTGAATCGCTCGGGCATGAGGTCAGGCCGTGGGATATTCGGGTCTCGGTTCTGTTGCCGGGTTCGGTCGCGACAGATTTTTTCCGGGTCGCCAATCGGGTCGCCAATCGGGGAGAAGAAGGAGCGGCCGGGAAGAGTGCCGGGTATGCAATGTTGCCGGAAGAGGTTGCCTCTGTCATTGTCTCAATGCTCGCTCAACCCGCACAGGCCTGGATGAGTGAGGTGGTCCTTCGTCCGCTCAATCTCGATTTACAGGAGTCGCGAAGGCAGGTCTGAGGTCAGCAGGATACTGAAAAGCGGATTTACCGATATGCCAGGACAAGAAATTTTATGTCAGCAATGCGGTATCACGCTGCGGCCATTTATGAAGGCCTGTCCGCGGTGTGGAGCGGTGCGTGATGACGCGGCGGAGCTCCCGCTCGCGGCGGTTGCCGTCCTGCCACCTGCACCTGAATCTACTTCACAATTAGAGGAGGCGAATCGGACTGACGGTGGATGGCGGCCATCACCTCCGGCCCGGTCATTATCAACAACCGGGCAATCACCGGAATCAATCTACCTTTCGCCACAGGATACGGAGCGAAGGTTT
Source organism: Acidobacteriota bacterium (assembly GCA_040378705.1). Classification (GTDB taxonomy): domain Bacteria; phylum Acidobacteriota; class Blastocatellia; order RBC074; family RBC074; genus CAIOZW01. Next base: position 3,827 of record JBEIMN010000027.1, on the reverse strand, counting down.
CCGCGTTTCAATTCCGCGCAGATCACGCTGATCGTGATCGGTATTCTGTTGCTGGTGATGGCCGGACTGATCGCCTGGCTCCTCTGGCGGCAGCAGGCGAGGGAACGGCAGCAGTTCTCATTGCCGGCCGCCATTGCGCCGCCCGCCATTGCGCCGCCCGATGGCCAGTCGACCGTTGCGGGGCAGCCGGCAGAGTCTCCGGCGCCGTCGACGCCGTCGGCGCAAAATGAAGATCAGCGACTGGAAGAGGCGGTCAGTGCGACATTGAAAGCCTACAATCCACTCGGTTTTGCCCGTTATCGTTTTGCCGTCGTCAATGGAGTCGTGACGATCGAGGGGCAGGCCGATCATCAGCCGGAAAAAGACGGGGCGCGCAATGTCCTGCGACTGGTGAGTGGCATTCGCGAGGTGGTCAATCGCCTGACGGTCAAGTCAGAGCCGGGCGTGCCACCGATCAGGGTCAACGACGCCGAGGCGCGCGTGCTGGAAGCGGCTTTGCGGAGGCATCTTGCGATGCAGGAAGCGAACCAGCAGGTCTCGCTCGATGGTCCGACGCCGGCCCCGCCAGTTGCCCCAGCAGTTACCCAAGCAGTTATTGAAGCACAGCGGGAAGCGGAACGGTTGCGACGAGAGCTGGCGGCAGTCAGGCAGCGTGCAGATGAACTGGCGCGGCGACAGGCGATGGAAGAGCGTCTGCGGCGGGAGGCGGAGGAGAACGCACGCCGCCAGGAGGATCTGCGCCGCGAGGAGGCCACCCGACGACAGTCAGCGCCGGTCACGCGCGACCTGCCCGCCCTGCGTTCCGGGACGATCGCCTGGAGCGGAATGATCGATGGAACCGACGAGATCGTCTTCTCAGGAAGCAACGCCACCGTCCGCCACCTTGACGGAAACTATCCGCGCGAAATCAGAGTCTCCTTCAGCGCCCCCATCCCGCCGGTGTCGGCCAGGGTCTCCCTGATCTCGACCCTTGCCCGCGGCGAGATCCGTGTCGTTCAGTCGCCGACGCCGGAAAATGGATATTCGACGGTCGTCCGGCTCGATGATAGCCGGAAGGGTGGCGAGAAGCGTTATGAATTCACCCTTCGCTGGGAACTGGACAGCGCAAAATGACTGCAGGGAAAAGGAGTAATATGCCGCGACTTGGACTTCACACCGGAATCGCGGGCGGCATCCACCGATCAATCGAGCAGGCTGCCGGCAAGGGCTGTCAGACGTGGCAGATATTTTCACGCAACCCGCGTGGCTGGTCGGCACGTCCGCTGACAGCGGATGAGATTGGACTCTTTCGTCAGTTGCGCGCCGAGACTGGTCTCGATCCCTGCGTCATTCACACCTGCTATCTGATCAACCTGGCGGCCATTCCCGGCGAGGTTCGGGCCAAATCGATCGCCGCCTTCCGTGATGAGGTTGAGAGAGGGCTCGCGATCGGAGCCGACTACCTTGTAATCCACCCCGGCAGCGCACGTGGCGCGACGACCGATCAGGCAATAGAGTCCTGCGCCGCCGCCTTTCACGAGGCAACCACCGGACTGGAGTCGGAGATGGCGCGGGGTGGTCTCCGAATTCTGATCGAGAATACCGCCGGGCAGGGTGAGCAGATTGGCCGTACTTTTGGGCAGGTTCGCGATCTGCTCGATCTTTGTCACGATCTGCCGATGGGAATGTGCCTCGACACCGCACACTCCTTTGCCGCCGGGTACGATTGGCGCGACGAGCAGGCTGCCCGGGCGGCATTCGATGAACTCGACCGGACGGTCGGATTCGATAACGTCCGCGTTGTCCATTTCAACGACTCGAAGTCCGCTTTTCAGTCACGTGTCGATCGCCACTGGCATATCGGGCAGGGAGAGATCGGGGCGGCAGGGCTCGCGCGCGTGCTTAACCATCCGGAGTTGTCCGACCGACCATTCATTCTTGAGACGCCACAAGACGATCCGGGCGACGATACGCGTAACCTGATCGCCGCCCGCGAACTAATTGCTGACCTCTCCGGTAGGCTCGCGCCGGAAAAGTTGTTGCCGTGACCGCCCGCCATTTCATCGCCGGAACCACTCCCGCTGAGTTGCAATCACGAAATAGCGCAAGTTAAGGAAATGTTGGTGATTTGATGGTACGATCGATCTCTGACATCGGTGGAGTCTGTCAATTCGTCCCGGTTTTCAGGCTCCTGAATTTTCAGAAGTGAATTTCGGAGAGCTCTATGTGGTTGAGTTATATCAGACAGCGACTGGCTTTGGCCCTGGCCAGGACCGGATATTCCGGAATGGTTGCCAGAATACCCGTGGTGATGATTCTTGCCGGGATTCTTCTGGGCATGCCTCTGCTTGATGGGGGAAAGGTGATTGGGGCGTGGAGTGAGCTGGCGACGACGCCGGTGACGACGGTCTCCGCCGCGAGTTTCGAGTCGCTCCCGGTTGCGCCGTCATCGATCGTTTCAGCCTTTGGCGCCAATCTGGCGACTCAGACCATTGCCGGGACCGATCTTGACCCGGTCACACCGGGAATCCAGCTTCCGACGATGCTGGGTGGTTCGACGGTCGAGGTCAATGGCCGGCGGGCAGAGCTCCTCTTTGTCTCTCCAGCGCAGATAAACTATGTCGTACCGACGGCGACCGAGGCCGGAGCCGCGACGGTTCAGGTTCGTTCGGGGGATGGGACAGTCTCGACCGGAACTGTCGATATCGCGCTCGTCGCCCCGGCGATCTTCTCTGCAAACGCGTCCGGAACCGGCCCGGCGGCAGCGCTGTTGATCCGCGTCAGCGCTGATGGCCGGCAGAGCTATGAATCTGTCGCCGAATACAACCAGCAGTTGGGCCGCTTTCTGCCGCGACCGATCGACCTTGGACCGGAGGGAGAACGCGTTTTTCTGGTCCTCTTTCTTTCCGGGCTGCGCCGGGCAACCGATACGAATGGCGATGGAAATCTGAACGAGACGATCAGGCTGCTGATCGGTGGAACGGAGATCACGCCGCTCTATGCTGGCGCACAGCCGGAGTTTATCGGCCTCGATCAGATAAATGCCGAGATTCCGCGTGATCTGATCGGTCGTGGAGTCGTCAGTATCGCGGCCACTGCCCCGAACTTCGAATCGTCGAATCTGGTTGAGATGGAGATTGCCGGGCTCAATACAACGTCCGGAATCTCGGCCCCGGTCGTTACCGGATTCGAAGGAAACAGCGCGCTTGCCGGACAGCAAGTGACAATCAACGGGAGCGGCTTCTCTCCGGTTATCGAGCAGAACGTCGTTCGAATTTCAGGCCTCGACGCTGATGTCATCTCCGCCTCGACGACACAGTTGAAGGTCGAGGTTCCTTATGGCGTGACGAGCGGCACGGTTCTGGTCAGAACACAGTCGGGTGAGGGGCGGAGTTCATCGGTTCTGAGTGTCCGGACCTCGATCAGCGGCGTCCTTGAGGATACGCTGCGCCAGCCGATCAGCGGTATGACCATCCGACTGGCCGACACTGTAATCGCGGCACGGACCAACGATGATGGGGCCTTTGTTCTGGCAGACGTGCCGGTCGGTGTCCACTCTGTCGAGGTCGACGGTCCCTCGTTGAGTCTCTCACCACCCTATCCGTCGATTTCACTCAAGGTTGCCGCCCAGGCTAATCGCGATAATCAGTTTCCGCGGGTGATTGCCCTTCAGCAGTCGAATGGAAGCAGCGCCACCATTGGATCGAGTGCTGCCGGCAGTGTTCCAGCCACTTCCGGAGCGGCGCTCAATCGCGAGTCTGATGCCGAGCAGGCAAACACGCTGATTCAGACTGGCCAGACTGGCCAGATCACCCTTGAAGTCCCGGCCGGCGCAAAGGCGCTGTTTC
>JBEIMN010000026.1:0-13244 GCA_040378705.1 Acidobacteriota bacterium | reverse complement strand
GGAAGCGGCCGGTCTGGCCCTTGCCGATTCTGCCGTCTGATCCCTGAACGACGACCCAGGCATAGGCCCACATCCCGTCCGCTGTATCGATCACGCCGCCCTCGATGCCAATACCGAAACTGGCACCAGCGTTTGTGACCGCATATTTTTCAAGCGCCTGAGCCGCACGATTGTGCGCTCCGGTCAGCATCTCCTGATCTGACCTTGGCTGGGCACTGACGCCGGAGTCTGTTTCGACGCCGATAGTTACCGCGCCGGGCCAAAAGAGCGAGGCGGCCTCCGCCACGCATCCCACCTTGACTGGATTGGTCGATCCGACCACAAATTGCAGTTTGTCGCTCATAGGCTTCAATAATTAACCGATTTCGCGTAAAAAGGGAAAGCTTTTCAATTCCCACAAGCAGAGGTTTCGATATGAATAATATGGACGGGCAGGATGACCGGTTGGTCAGTGAGGCTTCAGTGTCTCTTCATAAGCAGGGTGAGCTCAAGGATCCCTACGAGCTATTGCCGGAGGATATCGAGGATCCGCCAGTAACATTTATGGCTTCACTGAAACGAATCGGGCCGGGGATGATCCTCGCGGCATCGATTGTCGGGTCGGGTGAGCTGATTGCGACGACGACGCTCGGGGCCCAGGTTGGGTTCACGGCGCTCTGGGTGATCCTGCTGAGCTGCCTGATCAAGCCTGTGCTGCAGGCTGAGATGGGGCGATACATCATCGCGAGCGGCGAGACCGGGTTGGCCGGATTCAACCGGGTTCCGGGTCCGCGCTGGCGTGTCAACTGGGTGGTCTGGTGCTGGGCGATCATGACGCTCCTGACGCTGTTGCAGATTGGGGCGATGTTTGGCGGAGTCTCGCAGGTCATGAACCTGTTGGTTCCGGCGATCCCGGTCACCATCTGGATTCTGGTCTTCTGGGGGATTACGCTCGCGATACTGCTGGGTGGCGGATATGAGCGTGTCGAGCGGCTCGCGATGCTCAAGGTCGGACTCTTCACGATGCTGACATTTCTGGCGGCGCTGCTGCTGATCAGGATGCCGCAGTATTTTTCGTGGTCGGCGCTTGCCGAAGGGTTCAAGTTTCGAATGCCCGGCGAGGGATTTTCGACGGCAGTCGCCGTCTTTGGAATTACGGGCGTCGGGGCGAGCGAGCTTTTTATGTACCCATACTGGTGCGTCGAGAAGGGCTACGCCCGTTTCGCCGGGCGGCGTGAGGATACGCCGGAGTGGGATCGGCGCGCGCGCGGATGGATTCGCGTCATGAGGCTCGATATCATCGCCTCGATGATCATCTACACCGTGGCGACGATTGCCTTCTACCTGCTTGGCGCCGGAATACTTCACAGCATGGGCAAGGTTCCGGCGGCCGGTGATATGATCCAGGTTCTGTCAAATATTTATACGCAGACGCTGGGTGAGTGGTCACTCTGGATATTCTATGTCGGAGCAATCTTCACCCTTTACGGGACGATCTTTGCGGCGACGGCCTCCAATTCGCGTGTGTTCGCCGATATGGCGCGGCTGATGGGTTTCTTTGAGGCGGGAGATTACCGGCGGCGTGTCTTGTATCGCAATGGGTTCATCATCGCGATTACGGCGATTCCGGTAATCCTGATTCTGCTGGTCAAATCACCGGTCAAGATGGTTATCGCCGGTGGGATCTCGCAGGCGCTGATGTTGCCGGTGATCGGGATTGGGACACTCTACCTGCGCCATCGCCACCTGCCGCGACAGATCGCGCCGCCGCTCCGGGTGACGATTGCGATGTGGGGAGCGACGATCATCATCGTCCTGCTGATGGGGTATTACGTCATTGAACAGTTGCGGAAATTTTGAAAGGGCATATGAACAACGAAGAGAGGGAGCTGGTTCCGGCGAAGGAAGAGAGACGGATGACGGGGGACCGTGAGTTTCGGATGCCCTCGTTCAGCCTCTTGGGGCGCGTCGCGCTGGTGACGGGTGGCGGACGCGGGCTGGGGCTCGGGATGGCGCTAGCGCTGGCGCATGCGGGAGCGGACATCGCGCTCGCTTCACGGTCGGAGGGGGAGCTGGAGGAGGCTGCCGGGTTGATTCGTGATCTTGGGCGGCGCGCGCTTGTCATTCCGACTGATGTTGGCGACGTCGCTGCCGTGCGGGCGATGGTTGGGCGAGCGGCGGAACATTTTGGATCATTCGACATTCTGGTCAACGCTGCCGGGATAAATTTCCGGCGGCCGGTCGAGACTTTCACTGAAGATGATTGGGATCGGCTGATGGCCGTCAACCTGAAGGGAGCCTTCTTTGCCGCACAGGCGGCACGGGAGGTGATGCGGCAAAAAGGGCGGGGCAAGATCATCAATGTCGGATCGATCATCTTTGAGCTGGTCGTGCCGAATATTGCCCTCTACGCTATCAGCAAGGGCGGGATGCGCCAGATGACACGTGCGCTCGCGCTCGAATATGCCGCAGACAATATCTGCGTCAACGCGATTGCCCCGGGCCGCTTCTGGACGAAGATGACCGATGCCTTCTTCTCAGTCCCGGAACTTTATGACAGTGCGGTCAGTGTCATTCCGATGGGGCGTCCCGGAACGCCCTCCGACCTTGCCGGGGCAACGGTTCTTCTCGCCTCGGATGGCTCTGATTACATCACCGGCCAGACGATATTTGTCGATGGCGGATGGCTGTTCAACGGTGGCGTCAAGGCCTGAAACTGGCAGCGAGGCCGGTTTGAAGTTGGCAGATAATCGGAGAGCCGCACTTTGTCTTTTGGGGACTGCTTTTCGGGTTCCGGGGAGAGTTTGCTATGTCGAGTCTTCTGGATGGCCAGCCACCCAATGGGATATCACCGATCGACCGGACTGGAATTACAGAGCTGGTGGTCCAGCGGATCAAGGCGCTTCTGACCAGCGGCGAGCTGAAGGCCGGCAGTCGGCTTCCACCGGAGAGAGAGCTGGCCGACCAGCTCAGCATCAGCCGGCCCTCGCTGCGAACCGCCCTCAAGGCCCTCTCGGTGATGGGGATCATCAGGGCGCGACCGGGATCCGGAACCTACATTGCAGAGTCGATACCGGCGGTCTTCAACGAGCCGATGCACTTCATGGCGCTGATCAACAATACGAGCACCGAGGAGCTCTTCGAGGCCCGCGGAATCATCGAGGTCGGGCTGGCAGAGATGGCGGCGCTGCGCGCAAACTCTGCCGACATCGAAGCGCTGCAGATGGAGATCGATGGAATGCGCTCCACCAGGGACGACCCGGAGACCTTCATCGAGCACGATATGCGATTCCATCAGGCGATGGCCCGCGCCGCCAATAACAAGCTGATGAGCGGGGTCATGGAGACTCTGACTCATCTGCTCTATCACAAGCGACTTCAGACCGTCTTTCATTCCAATAATGTCGAGAGCGCGATCGATGGGCACGAGCGGATCCTCGGGGCGATCCGTCTTGGAGATGGCCGGCTCGCCAAGGAGATGCTGGCGAGCCATCTGCAGGATACGATGCAGGGCTGGGAAGAGACTCGATATGTCACCGAGCCGCTCGAGATTCTGCCAAACGGACAAGCCAGACAATACGGGCCAGACCCCGTAACCGACTGAGTCCGTTTACGGTTTCGCATCCATCCAGTTTTCACCGATACCGATCTCGACCGGGAGTGGGACATCGATCTCTGCGACGTGCTCCATTGTCTCTTTCACCACCTCGGCAGTCCGTCCAACCTCTTCGCGCGGGACCTCGAAGACCAGCTCATCGTGGATCTGGAGGATCATCCGCGCCTTCAGCTTCTCGCGTTGAAGGGCCTCGTCGACCCGCAGCATGGCCAGCTTGACGATATCCGAAGCGGAGCCCTGCATTGGCATATTTATGGCTTCACGCTCGGCGCCGGCGCGTGACGCGCCCTTTCCGTTTAGATCCGGAAGCCGGCGCAGCCGGCCAAAGATCGAGCGAACAGTGCAGTCTGCCTGACGGGCCATCTCCGGTAATTCGTCCATATACCGTTTTACACCGGCATAGGTCTGGTAGTAATCATCGATTACCTTCCTGGCCTCATAGCGTGAGATGCCGACCCGCTGGGCGAGCCCCCACGGCCCGATGACGTAGGCGATGCCGAAATTGACGATCTTGGCGACGCGTCTCTTTTCGCGAAGCTCCTCGGGGGTGCGAGCCCGGAAGACGGCGCGGGCCGTCCGTTCGTGTATATCCTCGCCGAGGCGGAAGGCTTCGAGCATGACCGGATCGCGCGTCACGTGTGCGAGCAGCCGCAGCTCAATCTGTGAATAGTCTGCAGAAAGGAGCAGACAGCCATCGGCGGGAATGAAGGCGCGCCGGATTCGCCGTCCCATCTCTGTCCGGATTGGAATATTCTGCAGGTTGGGATCGGTCGAAGAGAGGCGACCCGTCGCGGCGATCGTCTGTTTGAGTGTGGTGTGAATCCGTCCATCGGTCGGATCGATCAGCGCCGGCAGGGCATCGACGTAGGTCCCCTTGAGTTTACTCAGTTCGCGATGTTCGATGACGAGGCGCGGCAGGGTGTAGCGAATTGCCAGTTCATCGAGCACATCGCGGCCGGTGGCGATCTTGCCGGTTGAGGTCCGTTTGGATACCTCGTAGTTGAGTTGCTCGAAGATCTCACCAAGCTGCATCGGTGAGGCGATGTTGAATTCGCGGCCGGCTTCACGGTAGATCTCTTTCGTCAGCCGTTCAATCTCCGACTCCAGCTCGATCGAGAGCCGGCCGAGAGCCGCGGGATCGATCCGAAAGCCGGCGCGTTCGATCTGGTAGAGGAGGGGGACGAGTGGCAGCTCGATCTCACGATAGACATAATCGAGAGACTGTTGCTGGTAGGGGAAGCCGGGACGATCCGCCGCTAGTCGTTCGCGCAGTTCGACGGCGAGCCTTCCGGTCAGATCGGCGAAGCGTGCGGACTGGTTCGCGGCATTCTCCATGAGCGGCGGCAGGTGCGGCGAAGTTTCGTTTAGAAAGGTTGTCGCGAGCAGCGGCAGGTCGTAATCCTTCGCATCCGCGCTGAGCAGGTAGCCTTCGAGCAGCGTGTCATCGACGACATTCCGCAGGTGTATACCCTCATTTTCAAGGATATTGAGCGCGCGCTTCCAGTCGTGAGTCGCCTTTTCGATATGTTCGTTTTCGAGCAGTTCGGCAACGCGCTTCAGCGCCGCGGCGCGATCCTCACATCGGTCGAGCGCAAAATGTTCACCGCGCCCCGGCTCACTCGAGATGGATATCCCGGTCAGTGCTCCACCCTTCTCATCTTTTCCACACAGTTCAGTCGTCAGGATGAAGGCCAGCCGTCCGAGACCGCCAAGCCGTGCCGTGGCCTCTTCGATCGCGCCGTTCGTTTCGTGGACGAGATACTCGCTGGTGATTGTCGACTCCACCCTCTCCGGCTCGACGCTCTTCGCCATCCCCTTTGCGAATTCACGGCTCAACTGGTTGAATTCAAGTTCGGCGAAGAGCTGATGGGCAAGCTGATAGTCGGGCTCCTCGTATTTCAGGGCGTCGAGATCGAGCGTCACCGGGACGTCGAGGTCGATCTTCGCCAGCTCCTGGGCGAGCCTGATCTGCTCGGCATGGTTCTGGAGCGCTTCGCGGTAATTTTTCCGCTTGACACGCTCCCAGCCGGCAATCGCACTCTCGATATCGCCGAACTCTTCGAGCAGTTGAACCGCCCCCTTTGGGCCGATGCCGACGCCACCCGCAAATCCGTCCGCCACATCACCCATCAGCGCCAGCCAGTCAACGATCTTCTCCGGCCCGACACCGTACCGTGCCCGGACGCCTGCTTCGTCCAGAAAGACCTCTTTCGCCTCCCCCTTTGCATCCCCCTTCGACTCTTTCGATTTGATGACGCTGAGCATTACGACCTCTGGGTCGTGGACAAGCTGGCTCAGATCCTTGTCATTGGTGACGAGAATCGTCTGCACGCCAGTCCCCGACGCCTGCCGGGCCAGTGTCCCGAGGATGTCGTCTGCTTCATACTTCGGCAGCCTGATGACCGGAATCCGCAGCGCCTCGCAGAGCCTGTCGATGTATGGAAGCTGGGCCACCAGCTCGTCCGGCATTGGCGGGCGATGTGCCTTGTAGCTCGCCAGCTTCTCCTGCCGGAATGTCGGCTCTTTCGAATCCATCACCACACCGAGAAATTCCGGGTGGTGATCCCTGATCAGTTTGCGGAGCATCGAGGTGAAGCCAAAGATCGCATTGGTTGGCAGTCCGCGCGAATTCGAAAGGCCGCGCACCGCGAAGTGCGCGCGGTACAGGCTGTGCATTCCGTCGATCAGGAAGAGCCTTTTGCCGGCAGTCACGTTCATATTTGTCACCTGTTTGCCACTTGTCGAAAAAGAGAAGTCCGAAGTGGCCGTTCCCGTCTTGTGTTACGGGACGACGGACTTCGGACTTCCGGGTTCAGTCTGCGCGAGGCTCTCCTCAGGCGAAGGTCAGCCAGTTGCCTGGAGCTTCCTTCTTTCCGGCGGTGATCGCAAAGAACTCCTCCTGGAGCTGCGCCGTGATCGGACCGCGCTTGCCATTGCCGATCGAGATCCGGTCGATGCTGCGGATCGGTGTGATCTCCGCCGCCGTCCCGGTGAAGAAGACCTCGTCTGCAATGTAGAGCCAGGCACGCGGAATCACCTGCTCAACGACGCTGAGCCCAAGGTTTTGCGCAATCTGGATCACAGAGTCACGCGTGATCCCGGTCAGCACCGCGCTGCTCAGCGGCGGCGTGAAGAGCTTTCCACCACGGACGAGGAAGAGGTTCTCGCCACTCCCCTCGCTCACGTTGCCGGTCGTGTCGAGCGCAATCCCCTCCGTAAAGCCGTTAAGAATTGCATCCATCTTGATCAACTGCGAGTTGAGGTAGTTGCCGGAGGCCTTTGCCGTCGGTGGGAGCGTGTTGTTGTGCATCCGCGCCCAGCTCGAGACGCAGACGTCAACCCCGTCATCGATCGCTTCCTGGCCGAGATACTTGCCCCAGACCCAGCTTGCGATGTAGACCTCGACCGGGTTCGGAAGCGGGTTGACGCCAAATGAACCGTAACCACGGAAGGCGATCGGCCGCAGATAGCATTCTTTGAACTCGTTGACGCGTACAACCTCGAGACAGGCCTCGACCAACTCATCAACCGTGTATTTCAACTCCATGCGGTATATTTTGCAGGAATCGTGCAACCGCTCGATATGCTCCCGAAGGCGAAATACTGCCGGTCCCTGCGGCGTCGAATAGCAGCGAATTCCCTCGAACATCCCCGAACCATAGTGGATGACATGGGACATGACGTGAATATTGGCGTCCTGCCAGTCGATGAGATTTCCGTTATACCAGACTTTTTTAGCTGTCTCGGTTGATGGGGCTGGATGAGCCATGATGTTTTGCACTCCTAGTAAGATACCGCTGCGATCCAGTTTGGCGCCAAATTCTGCGCCAGTTCTGCGCCAGTTTTGCGGATAATTGAATTTGACCGATGTCATCGAAATTCTGAGATTTACCCGATTCGATGCACTGTCCAAAATGATAATGGCGACTCGCGGCCAGCGCAAGTCCTGGGTAAGAGCCAGCGCGAGCGCCATAAAAATAACCAGCAAAATAGGTTAATCGGTCGCCCCCGGTCACCGGAACAGATGTCGGGATAAATTATTCAATCGAATCTGGTTGGCTGTTAATTGTTGGCTGTTAATTGTTGGCTGTTAATTGTTGGCTGTTGGCCTTCACCCTGGGTGCGCGGGCCTCCGGCCCGCATGTCTTTAGATTCAAACTTCCATCCTCGCAGGCTACTGTAATTGGCAGGATTGCCAGGATTGGCACGCTCTCGACTATCAACTGCAATTCGACCGACCTTGCCTAAGCCCTGCCCGGATCTGACAGCGGTTTCTCCGCTCCATTTCATCTCAAAGCGACTCGGTGCCGGGGGGCATGCGGGCCGGAGGCCCGCGCACCCAGGGCCGCACTCCGCAACTCAGTATTTCTCTCATAGCTAATTCTCATAGCTCATGAGGGGGGAGGGCACTGGAAACGGCTTTCTCTTGGAACGCAATTACCCTGGGTGTCAGGATGGAATCGCGGGAAGCCGTGGTAGTCGATTCTGTTGCCAGCCGCCAGGCTGCCGCTTCTCCGCGGGTCGAGATGATTTGCCGAACTTCGAGATAGGCCATGGCATAAAGATACCGTGATTGCGGCGACGGGCTGCCAGCGACCAGCCGCGACTCGAGCTCACTTCGGCTGAGGCGTGGCCTCCCCTTCAGATACCGGAGAAAAGATTCCCCTTCACCAGCAAAGTGGATCGCGAGCCCCTCGGCGAGCCAGCGAGGTATCTGCCGTCGGCTGAGAGTCGAGATGGCGGCGTGAACAAATTCGTGACGAAGGGTCGACTCGAGTATCCGACGCCGCTCCAGAAGGGCGAGGGGCTGAAGGTCGATGCGGTTCCCTCGCGATGTCGCCGCCACCCAGCCAGACTCTCCGGTCGCAGCAATGAATCCGGCCGTCGTCGCATGAAGGTAAATCTCGATTCGTTGATTGAGCCCCCGATCAAGCCGGGTTTCGAGCTCCTGTCGAGCCTTATCAATGATCCGGCGGGCACGGGCGAGGCTGCCACTATTGATTTGCGCGCCATTGGCGGGGAGGTGCCAGCCAATATTGCCGTTGCCGGAAAGGCTGGGCCCGATCGAGCCAGCCGCCAGCATTCGCGCCTCGGGATCATCTTCGACCCGGCCTGTCCGACGATCGATGACCGTGCCCGGGAAATAGTGCGCAAGGATCTGCTGATAGCCCAGTCCCTGCCGTGCAAGGTCGTGCGCCCCATCCTGGCATAGACCGAGACCGTGCCCCAGGCCACGTCCACGAAAGAGAATGCTCTCACCGGAACGGGAAAGTTCGAACTGCGCGCTCTTCAATCTCTGCCAACCGAGTACACGGCCAACCAGCAGTCGAAAATCCCACCCACGAAGAAGCAGGTTCCGATCCCCGCGCCCCCCACTCAGTCTAATCATCGCGACGCGCCCCGTCCGGTCACGTCGCTCGATCACGATATTCCGGAGGTGATCGGGCGTGGATGCACCGTAGCCCCTGCGCAGCGCACGCTCCAGCCTGACCAGCTCACCGGGCGTCAGCCGATCCTCCCACTGACGCCCGCGCCGCGTCGCACAGAGCGGATCAGTGACTACTCGCCGCCCTCGCAGGTAAGAGGACCCAGACTTTACTCCCCACACGTCGGCAATATCACTGGTCTGTCCGCCACAGGCGGCATGGTAAAAGATCTCAGCCACGCCACCACCCGGCTCCCGAATAACCTCCCCGGTCGTCGAGGCGACCGCCTCGGCAATGTTTCTGCCCACCAACGGCTGGCGATCCGACTGTTTGGGGACGGGACTCCAGCCAAACCGCTGGCAGTGTGTCGTGCTGCAAAAATCGTACCCGTCGGCAGAGTGTCGACCGCGATTGTAGATGGCAAAGGTTCGACTGGCGACCGCCTGCGCTCTCAGCGCCTCCCGCTCGCGCTCCTGACCGGCCTCGGCCGCGACCACCCCTGCAATGTAGTCTTCGAGCGAAACACCAACTACTCGACCTGCTCCAAGCTGGCGAACCCGGATCTGCTGACCCCGGACTTGCTGACCCATAAGCTGGGGTCCGCGACCACGAAAAACGCTCGCGCTGGCAGTCTTGATCAGAACTGCCGTGGTTTTAGAAGCCGGAGAGGGTGGCGCAAGAATCCGGCCGGCAACCGCTGCCGCTTCCGCTCCCGTCCCACGGCGCAGAAAGACAAGAACTCCGGTCGTCACCGCTCCCGGCGCCGGAACAGTGGCCGAATCAGCAGTCGCCATTCCCGGCGCGGCAAAGCCGACGAACCAACCGTGGCGACGAAACCCGTCACTCGCCGTCGAGGTCCCGGTCTTGCCAAAAATGTAACTGTCATCACCCGCCAGACCAGCCCCCGCCGCCGTTCCAAAAGTTACCGCGCCCCGCATTCCAGCAATTATCAGCCGGCGATGCGGCTCCGGCAGGCTCCGTCGAATCGGGTCACGACACCCCGCATCCACTTCCTGACTGGCCAGCGCCACCGGCCGGCAGAATAGTCCGCCATTGACCATCCCCTGATAGCCGCGCAGCAGTTGCAGCGGAGTGACCAGCAGATCAGCCCCCTCGCCAATCGCGGCGTGGAGGCGACGACCATCTGCCTCTGCACGATCACCAGCGAGATCGGTCAAGCGACCGGCTCTCCCGCTCGCCCATTCTGCCGTCTTACCGAAGCCATAACTTTGCAGGAATTTGTGGAAGGCGCTCTGGCCGAGTCGCTCGCCAAGAGCCAGAAAGTAGTCGTTGCAGGACCAGGCAATCGCCTCATCGAGACCCATTGGTGCATCGATTCGCGGATGTGAACAGAGAAGATTGCCGGAGTCGTCCCGAATCCCTCCCGCGCAACGATGCCTCCAGTCAGGGGGGATCCGCCCGGACTCGAGCGCGGCGAGGGCGCTGAATGGCTTGATCGTCGAACCGGGCGGAAAAGCCTGCTCAGAAGCGAGTCGCGGGTTGACTGCCGCAAGGAGACGCCCCGTTCGCGGATCGATCACCAGCACCGCCCCTTCACGCTCACCAAGGGCCGCTGTCGCCAGCTCCTGCAACGATGCCCCCGCAGCGGAAATCTCGGCGTGCCGCCCCGCCCCGCGCCGACACCCACCAGACACCAATATCACCACGAACAGGGTAATCGCCACCATCGCCCGTCGTCGAACCATGTTCGTTCTCCCCTGCCATCAACACCGCCGCGACTATACCAGTTCAGTTACCAGTTCAGTTACCAGTTCAGGCATCAGTTCAGGCGCCAGTTCAGGCACCTGTTCAGGCATCTGGCAGCTGCCGCCGATTTGTCCACTCAGCGAGCGACGCAAGCGTCAGCAACCAGCCGAGAAAGATCGCCCCCAGCCCGACAATCATTCTGCCACCAAAAAAATAGAGCTCGATCCACTCACTCTCGATCGGCGGATGAAGACGAAAAACCAGCAGTGCCAGCCCTCCGAAGATTCCGGTCGTCAGCAGGTATACCAGAACCGACCCCGGGCTGAGGGCACGCCGCATCACACTTCCCGTCGATCTGATCGCGACCAATGCCCCTTCCCGCACCGCGACCATCCACCAATGGATCGCCCAGAGCGGAAAGAAGATCGCGAAAAGCCCCGCCTTCAGCCACCAGAGCCCGATCAGCAATCCCGACCAGAACTTCACCTTCTCTTCCGCCGCCTCCTCGATGCGGCCAGCTACCATAAACTCGAGGTTCTCCAGTCCATCAAAGACCCCGATCATAATCAGCAGCAGCGGAATGCTGATCACAATCACCTTTGAACAGTCGATGATCGCCCGCTTGAACTTATATCCCACTCCAACTCCGATCCGGGTCGCCGTCAAACCTAACGACTGCCCCAGAAAGAAGAGGAATACCGCAATCAGCGGATAAACGACCAGCCCGAGAAAGACCTGAACCGGGCTCGACTCGCGCGTCGTCAGAAAGAGAAAGATCGCCCCAACCATCAACCCATAGAGCAGGCCGGCCAGCAGCAAAGTCGCCGGGCTGGTCAGAAGCCGGCGCGCGGCCTCACCAATCGGCTCAACTACCTCGCGGATCAGATTTTTGATCATCGTCGTCTCCCATTCTTCATTTCCGGTTCCGATCGAGGATTCGGATTTTGAAACCAGCCGAATTCGATTCGATCCAGGGTTGATACATCAGCTCTGCCCGTGCTGGTGACACGTTGAAATCACCGGGTACCTGGACACGCATCGCGTACTGATAGACCGCTTCCCCATCGAAGTAGTCGCTGAAGATTACCGTCCGCTGGTCACGAAATTCGCGCCGGCTGTACCAGTCACTCCAGCGCCCATCACTGTAATCGAGGTTGATGCCATCAACCTGTTCGATCTGCTCACAACCGGCCGGGAGCGGATCCTCGATCATCAGATATCGTGAACGTGCCCCCTTCAGCGAGAGCCGGGCAACGATCAGATCGCCCGACCGGATCTCACCGCTCAAGGGCTCGAGCGTCCACTTCGGATTGCCATCGACGGTCGTCACCTTCAACCGAAGATAGTCCCGCTTCAGCGTCAGGTTCTCGGTCCCCTGCGGAGCAATCTGATCATTCCGCGTGTAGTATTCGAGCGCGGCCGAGAAGTAGAGCGTCCCGGCCCCACGTTTGACGATCCGAATCTGATTGGCCGATCCGGGCAGCGCCGCCCCCTTACGCTCGATCGTCAGCGGCTGACCACCCGCCGCCTCGGCGGCTGTCACCTGCCGGCGAAGCACCTGCTCTCCATTCAGGTAGATTTCGAAGCTGTAGTCGGCGGCCAGCTCACGACTGACCTTCAAATACTCTGTCAGCCCGATGATCGCGGAGGTCGTATCCCGTGTCGACTCCCAGAAATAGCCGTGGCCACGATTGGCAACCAGCCAGCGCGCCGCCTTGGGCAGAAGCAAACTCTGCGGAGTAACACGCGAGAGCGCCCTGATCACAAACGAGGTCGTTTCGAGATCAGACTGCCGATCGAAGAGATTGCGCCGGTCTCCGGTCGACTCCCAGTGCGCGTCGGAGGATGTCTGACGCGCCATTGCCGCCAGCTCAGCCGCAACCTGCCCGGCACGACCGGCGTCTCCGACCGTCGCGAGCGCCAGCGCAAGCTGGGCCCGTGATCCCGGCTGCAATCCCTGGCGTCGATCGTAGAGCTCATCGAGATACGCCTTCACCGGCTCGCCGCTGATCGTATGCGCATAGATCAGGTAGGCGCGTGCATCGGCGTCGATCACACGGCCATCAGCCGTCTTACCCGCGCTGAGCAACCCGACGATTCGCTGACGGGCGCGACCAATCCGGTACGGATCGATCCCATACCCGGACTGCCGCGCGAGGATCAACCCGTCGACGACAAATGCGGTCATAAACGGATCGGTCTGGTTCCCCTTGAACCAGCCCCAGCCGCCATCATCCGCCTGCAGATCCGCCAGCCGGTCGAGTCCGCGCTGAACCTTGCGCGGCAGATTGTTGTCAGCCCTGATCGTCGCGCCACGCGCCTCCTTCAGCGCCTGAACTACCGCAATGTTGCCGAGAAATCCCGACATCGTCTGCTCTGTGCAACCGTACGGATAACTGGTCAGATAATCGAGCGCCCCAAAAAGCGAACCGGCAATCGAGGGCGAAGCCTCGATCCGCAGACTGCGCGCCTCGATGCTCGCATCGGCTGGCAGATTCAGCGTGTAGACCTGGTCG
>JBEIMN010000025.1:0-13315 GCA_040378705.1 Acidobacteriota bacterium | reverse complement strand
TCCGCGCCAAGCGGCTGGAGTGGTTCTGGCATTCCATCTTTGACGAGATTATTTTCGCGAACGCGTTCCTTCTCACCTCGCTCTTCGATCATCGTGTAGATCGTCGGGATGAAGAGCAGTGTGATCAGGGTCGAGGTAACCATTCCGCCAATAACGACACGCGCCATCGGTGCCTGGACCTCTGCCCCCTCGCCAATTCCGAGCGACATCGGCACCAGACCAAGGATCGAGGTCAGCGTCGTCATCAGAATCGGCCGAAGTCGACGTCGTCCGGCCAGCTCCACGGCGTGGCGGAGTATCAGGTTGTCACGGTAACGGAGCAGATTCGTGTAGTCGATCAGGACGATCGCGTTGTTGACCGCGATTCCGGCCAACAGAATCGCACCGATGAACGCCTGCATATTGAAGGTCGTCTTCGTCAGGAAGAGGGTCAGACTGACCCCGATCGCCGCAAGCGGGATCGAAAAAAGAATGATCAACGGATCGCGTAATGACTCAAACTCGGACGCCATCACCATATAAACAAGGATAATCGCGACAATCAGGCAGAAGAGAAGCTCCCTGAACGACCGCTGCTGCTCTTCATACTCGGTACCATAATTGAAAGAGAAGCCCGACGGCAGATTGAAGTCGGCAAGACGCGCATCGATATCGCGCATGATCGATCCCATATCGCGATTGGCAAATCCGGCCGAGACGCGAACAAGTCGCTCCTGATCCTGCCGCTCGATCGATACCGGCCCTTCCTTGCGAACCATGCTGACCAGATCACCGATCGGAACATTACGCCCGGTCGGAGTCAGCACTGTCACATCCTTGAGCTGGCCGATGTTGGCACGCTGCTCCTCGCTGAGCCGAACGAGGATGTTGAACTCTTCACCCTCCTGGCGGAACTGGCTGGCACGGCGACCGCCAATCACCGTTTCAAGAGTATTCGCGACATCGGCCGCGTTGATGCCAAGCGATGCGGCCTTCGACCGATCAACCTGGATGACCATCTCCGGCATGCCCTCGCGACGGCTGACCTGAGAATCTGTAATGCCGGGAACCGTATCGACGATATCCTTGACGCGGCGCGCAATATCGGCGGCAGTCTGCATGTCGAACCCACGAATCTCGACTGAGAGCCGATCACCACTCGAATTACCCATTCGCTGCGCAAAGTTGCTGCTGCTTGAACGGGCACGGACGATCATTCCGGGCTGAATCATCAGCTTGGGCCGGATCGCGCTAACGATGTCAAAGCTCGTCCGCTTACGCTGCTTGTGCGGGACAAGCAGAATTCGAAGGTTGGAGGTGTGGGTGGAGGATGACATCCAGCCGCCACCTCCGACCTCTGTCAGGAGATTGGTCAACTCCGGAATCTCACGCCTGACGATCCCTTCGATTTTCTTAGTGATCTCATCGGTTACCTCGATGCGCGTTCCGGCGGCCAGTTCGAGATCGACCCGAATCTCTCCCTCATCAGTCTCGGGCATCATCTCAAATCCAATGAATGGGATGAGCAGCACCGCGCCGACGAAGAGCATCAGGGCTGTCAGAACAACCGTCTTCCGGTGACCGAGCGACCAGCGAATCGCTCGCTGATAACTTTCGTCCAGTGCGTCGAGCATGCGGCCCGTGTAGGTGACAATGTGGTTCATCAGCGGATGACGCCTCTCATCAGGCGGCTTGACTCGCAGGTACTTCGCGCAGAGAACGGGGACGAGAGTCAGCCCGATGATCAGCGAGAATATCTGCGAGAATCCGACAATGTAGGCGAGCTGCTTGAACATGACCCCCGTCATTCCAGTCAGGAAAATAAGGGGGACGAAGACCGCGACCGAGGTGAGGGTTGAGGCAATGATCGCCGTCGTCACCTCGCTCGTTCCGGAAACAGCCGCCTCCTCGTGGGTCAGACCACCCTCGCGGTGGCGGAAGATATTTTCAATGATCACGATCGCGTTATCGACGATCATTCCGACGCCAAGCGCCAGCGCACCGAATGACATCGTGTTGAGAGTGAAGCCGCCGGCGTACATCAGCATGAAGGTTCCGATGATCGTGATCGGAATCGAGGCGGCGACAATCAGTGTACTTCGGATGTTACGCAGGAAGAGGAGAAGTGCCAGAATCGCGAGAATCCCACCCGAGATCGCCGACTCACGCAGATTATTGATCGATTGGGTAATGAACTTCGACGAATCGAAGATCGGCTGAATTTTGATATTTGGAAAGAACTTGCCGATCTCGATCAGTTCCTTATTGACATTCTCGGCAACCGTCACCGTATTTGCCCCAGACTGCTTCCGGATGGAGAAACGAATGCCGGGCCGGTCATCGATTCGAACCAGTTGCCGAATCTCTTCATGGCCGTCAACGAGCTCCGCAATATCTTTCAGGTATATTGGAGTGCCGCCACGCGAGGTGACGACGACATTCCGAATATCCTCCACGTTCTGAAACTCACCCTGCGAACGAAGCAGAACTTCGAACCGCCCCTCCTCCATCGGCCCGACAGGTCGATTCTGATTCTCAGCACGGAGAATGCTGACGATCTGATTGACGGAGAGGTTGTACGAGCGGAGCTTCTCCATCTGAAGCTTGACCTGGATCTCGCGGCGCAGACCACCGCGGATGTCGACGGCGGCAACGCCCGGCACACGCTCAACGCGCGGTTGAATATCCTTTTCGAGAAGCGTTCGCAGTTCGCGTGGCTCCATATCCGCCGAGACCGCAAGGAACATGATCGGAAATTGCGAGGTATCGAACTTGAAGATCGTCGGTGGCTGAACCTGTTCGGGGAGCGCGCCGCGGACACGATCAACACGGGTCCGGATCTCATTCGCCGCTTCATCAAGATTTACATCATAGTTGAACTGGACTCGGACGTTGCTCGATCCCTCGGAGCTGGTGGAGCTGATTCGATAGACTCCTGGCGCCGAACTGAGCGCAGACTCGAGTGGACGGGTCACCAGGTTCTCGACCTCTTCCGGTGCAACTCCCGTATACTCCGCGCGGACCGTCAACGTCGGGTTCTGGATCTCAGGCATGAGATCGACCGGCAACCGTGAGAAGGCGATCATCCCGAGCAGAATGATCACCGACATGAACATATAGACTGTAATCGGTCGACGAACTGATACGGCTGGCAGACTCATAACTCTCCTCGCAATTGAAACTGACGGGTTTATTTATTCCCTGATCGATTCTGGCTTCCCTGGGGCTGACCTTTCCCACCGGATGGCGAACCGGTATCCGGTATGCCCCCCGGCCCCCCGCCACCCTCCGCTCCACCATTGGAACCACCCGGCTGGCTCATGACGCGAACACGATCTCCATCTTTGAGCAGATTGGATCCACGGGTGATGACCAGGTCGCCCTCCTTGAGCCCTTTCAGAACCTCGACCTTGTCCCCCTCGGTCAGACCAGTCTCGAGTGGAAGGTAGCGTGCACGCTCCTCCTCGATGGTGAAGACTCCGGGCTGATCGCCGCGATAGATAAGTGCATCGCGTGGAATGAGCAGGGACTGTCGCGTGCTGCCAAGGTTGAGGCTGATCCGCGCGAACATTTCACCTTTGAGCGCGCCGTTTCGGTTCGGGATCTCAATCTCGACCATTCCATTGCGCGTCTGGGCATCGAGCGTTGGAGCAATTCGCATGATCCGCCCGGAAAATTTTTCGCCCGGCAGACTATCGATGGTCACCTCGACGGTCAGTCCACGCCTGATCCGAGCAATGTCCCTTTCAGAGGCCTGGGCGTCAATGATCATCGGGTTGACGCTGACAACACTAACGATTGGAGTCGCCGAACTGATCATGGCTCCGGTCGCGACGTGACGCTTCGAAATGATTCCGGTGATGGGCGAAGCGATCCGCGTCTGGCCCTGCCGAATCGTCAGTTCGCGCTGCTCCGCTTCCGATTGGCGACGCTGGGCACGCGCGAGCTCGAACTGTGACTGCGCGACTGAATAGCGCATCTGCAGCGTGTCCAGCTCGTTGCGGGAAAGGATTCCCGACTCGACCAGTTGCGTCCGACGATCAAGCTCTATCTTCGCGTTGTTCAATTCAGCGGTCCGCTGTGCGATCTGCGCATCGACAACCGCCAGCACGGCCTTCGATCTCTCGAGCTGCTGGCGAATTTCGTCATCCTCGATCACCGCGAGCAATGCTCCCTTCGATACCGGCTGTCCGGTATCGGCCAGAAGTTGCGTCAATCTCCCCGCAATCCGCGGACTGACGTCGACAACCTCCTTCGCGCGTAGTGAGCCGGTCAGGGCGATCGATTCAGCAATCTGGCCCGTCGATGCGGCGCCTGTCTGCACCTGCTGGGCTCGTCCTCCTGCGCCTTGCGCTCCACCGGCTCCAGGAGCACCTCCACCCGGTCGGGCACCTCCGGCTCCACCCGGCTGTCCACCAACCGCTGGTGCTGCAGACTTCTTCATCTCCTGATAAACGCGATACCCTGTAAATCCAAGGAGTGCCGCGAAAGGAGCAATGATCAATAACGCTTTTATACTTTTCTTGAGGGCCATAAATTATATTAAATTGAGTGCGACTGTTTACAGTACCCGACTGGCAGTACCCGACTGGCAGTACCCGACTGGCAGTACCCGACTTAAGTACAGGAACAGTACCTAAAAACAGGGTTCCGGGAGGATGCACCTTCCCTCCCGGAATCCCGGAATATTCTGGCGAAACTATAACTGATATTGTATGACGCGAGATTCATCGCGCCAATTACATGAATTTTCAGACTTTCGCGCCTTCGCTAATTATCTTTTGCCGGCACACCCTCAACTGTCACACTCAGAAATGATGGCAAGTCCTTTGAGCGATAGATCTTCTGGACGGCTTTCTGATAATCCTCCGGCTTTGCACGCGGGATATCGACAAATTTCTGTGGATTCCGGTCGGTCAATGGAAACCAGGAGCTCTGAATCTGGATCATTAGTCGGTGACCTGGTCGGAAGGCGTGATAAACATCCGGCATCTCGAACTCGAGGCGGGTCGCCTGGCCCGGAACCATCGGTTCCGGCTTGTCGAATCCCTTCCTGAATTTGGCCCGAAAAGGCTCACCACGAACCAGTTGCTGGTAGCCTCCCATCCTGACCGCGTTTGGCGCTGTCGCCTGACCCGGAGCGGGACGCGCTGCCGAATTGTTTGCCGAATAGTTTGCCGAATAGTTTGCCGGATAGTTTGCCGGATAGACATCGATCAACTTGACGACGAAATCAGAGTCGGTTCCGGTCGTCGAAACATTCAGGCTGACCTTGATCGGACCGGCAATGGTCAGATCGGCGTCGAATGGCTCCGTCTCGTAGACCAGGACATCAGGCCGCTGAGCCGCAAAACGCTGATCTTCCGTCATGTAATCGCGCGTCATCCCCTCCGCGATATAGCCAACGTATGGAACCGGGCGCGATGGATCGCTGACATACTGATCGAAGACGGCCGGTCCGGTCTGTGCCGGCTCAGCCGGTGTAATCGTTCCGTTCGGACCAAGATAGAGATCGAGTGATCTGGTGTTGCGCGGTGGCCAGACATCGAATTTCCGCCACTCATTCGCCCCTGTCAGGTACATCCACGCCTCTGGCATCTCCGCCTTCTTATCTTTCAGATGGTGCATGAAGAACGGGAAGAGGATCTGCTCGCGATAGAATGCCACCGTTTTGACCCCAAAATTGAGATTGCCGAGTCGGTCACCATCACCACGCGACCAGCAACCGTGGCACCACGGTCCCATAACCAGCATATTGGTCGTCCCGGGGTTGTTCTTTTCAACCGCACGATAGATGTGAAAAGGCCCGATCGGATCTTCCGCATCAAACCAGCCGCCGACATTGAGCACGGCTGGGCGGATGTTCTGCATGAACTTCCAGAGGGATCGCTTCTGCCAGAATTCATCGTAGTTCGGGTGCTCGATGATCTCCTGCCAGTAGGTCGCCTTACCCTCGAAGTATTTCTGATTCGATTCGATCAGCGGCCCCATCTTCAGGAAGAAATTGTAGGCATCCGAGGTATCGATATCGCGCGGCTGGCGAGGCGACGGTGGAGCCGGCGGGCCATTTCGTGGCTGGAATGAACCATAGAACCCAAAATTAGCGCCGAGCATGAATGCCCCGTTGTGATAGACGTCGTCACCGAGATAGTAATCCGCGGTTGGAGCCTGCGGCGAGACTGCCCGAAGCGCCGGATGAGCGTCGATCATCCCGGCCGCAACGTGAAATCCGGGCTGTGAGATTCCGATCATTCCCGCTTTGCCATTGTGGTTCGGGATATTCCTGAGCAGCCAGTCGACGGTATCATAGGTGTCCGTGCTCTCATCGATATCCTGGTTGCCGCGCTTCACTGGAACGTGTGGACGAACCTGCGCAAAGACTCCTTCGGACAGATTTCGGCCACGCGCGTCCTGGTAGACAAAGATAAACCCATCGTTCTCGAATGCCGGCGACGGACCAAGCGTCTCCGGATAGTTGTCAACACCATATGGAGCGCTGCTGTATGGCGTTCGTGTCAGCAGGAACGGGTACTTCTGTGAGACATCTTTTGGAACGTAGACGATTGTGAAGAGCCTCGCTCCGTCCCGCATCGGAACCCGGTACTCATATTTAGTGTAGCGCTCACGAACCCGGCTCGGAGCTGGTGTCGACATCGTCTGGGCACTCACACCGTTCTGAGTCCCCCCAATCAACACGCCCCACACCGTCAGAAAAAAGAGAATCACTGCTCGCTGCATCATCATCCTTGATATTCCTTCCAGGGTAAGTCTATTGGACATCCTTCCGCCTCACGGCCTGCCAACTGCACACGTGAATAATACGTCCCACCGTGCTTCACGCCAACACTTTAACGCCATGATTTATTGACGTTTCAGTGAAGGTGCGTTATCAATTGCGTGATCATTGACCGGCTTTCAAGGTCTACCACACTTTTAAACAACTCTGACATCGGGGCTATCCGGCACCGTGCTGAGACTGAATTTCAGAAAAAGGGCAGGTAAAGAGAATGAACCAAAGAGATCGACGCGATTTTCTCCAGGCAACACTTGGTCTGACTGGCGCGCTGGCCCTTGGCGAGGAGATTTCCGTCGCCGCCGAAGTGAAGACCAACCCGGCTTTGACCAACCCGGCCAAAAGCCACATCCGACTCGGGCTCGTCACCTACAACCTGGCCCGTGACTGGGATGTCCCGACGATCATCAAAAACTGCGAGGAGACTGGTTTTGAAGCAGTCGAATTGCGGACGACACACCGGCACGGGGTCGAGCCAACGCTGTCAAAAGAACAGCGGAGTGAGGTCAAAAAACGATTCGCCGGGAGTCGTGTCCGACTGCTCAGCCTGGGCTCAGTCGCTGAATTCCACTCACCAGATCGATCAGTTGTTCGAAAACATATCGAAGATTGCAAGCAGTTCCTCGAACTCGCCCACGACATCGGGGCGCTTGGCGTCAAGGTTAGACCAAACGGCATCCCCAAAGATGTGCCGGAGGAGAAGACCCTTGCCCAGATCGGGGAATCCCTCCGCGAATGCGGCGTGACCGCTGCAAACCTTGGAGTCGAGGTCTGGGTCGAGGTCCACGGACGCGATTCGTGCCACCCTCCCCGCATCCGGCGGATGATGGAGCACGCCAATCATCCCAATGTCGGCATCTGCTGGAACTCCAATCCGGAAGACCTGCTCGGCGGAAAGGTCAAACCGGCCTTTGAAATGCTCAAACCGTGGCTTCGCAACGCCCACATCAACGAAATCTGGAAACCTGAATACCCGTGGCGAGACCTCTTCACCCTCATGAAAAAGTCTGGCTACAATCGCTATATGCTGGCAGAAATACCAGAGACCTCCGACCCGATTCGCCTCATGCGCTACTATAAAGCGCTCTGGTCCTCGCTTCTCGGGCAACCGGAATCGCCGATCAGTGGGTGATCAGCCCGGAAAAGCATCCGCAACGGTCAATTCTTGAAAGCGCCCATCGCCGCGCCGGCATAGCCGGTCATTTCGAGATATCCTCTCCCGAGAGGTCGGCCATCGGTACCCTCGAGAACTGTCGCACCTTCCCAGTAGGTGACGCGTGTCGACTCATTGGTCTCGAGTTCCTGATTGCGGATTGCCGCCCGAGCAGTCATCGAAATTGCCTTGTCAGGGATCTCGATCTGCCACGCAATCGGGTAGCGTGCACCACTCGTTGGAGAGGTCCAGTAATCGACCGGTGTCAGGGTGAACTGCTCGGCGCTGAGCCTTCTCGACTCTCCATTGATGTCGACCAGCGTTCCATTGGAATGTCGGTCCCGTGCACCGTCCGTGCGTCGGAACTGATAGAGCATGAGATCGGTTCCATCATCGAGCTGGATCGACATCCAGTCCCATCCGATTTGGCCCGGTTCAAGAAAGCTGGTTCCGAATTCATGATCCATCCAGCTTGTCCCGCTGACCTCGTACCTCTTCCCTTCGATCTCGATCACCCCACGGGTAGGCATTCGCGTCAGTGAATAGTAGTGCGAGGCATTACCGGCGGCCTCCCCCTTCTGACTGACGCCATTTTCACCCTGCGGAATCGGCCGTTTTCCGGGCGCAAGATCGAGATCGACCGCCATACCGGCCTCGATCGCCTTCAGCCGATGATGCCCCGAATCATCCTGCCGCGCCTCCCAATCTTCGTTCCAGACTCGATAAGACTTCGTCTCCGCCCCCGCCCACCCAATACCAGCCCGGCTCATCTTCTCCGCATGCCTGAACTGGTCTCGATCAAGATCACTGACCGCGAAGTGCGCGGTATAAAGATCACGAACCGCCCACCGCGACGGATTGATCGGCGCAAAGTCGACCCCGACGCGGAAAAACGTCAACTGATACCCAAAACGATGACCATCACTCGCAACCAGATTTCCGGTGTAGTACCACCATTCAATCCGATAATCGGGGTGGCTCGCATGATCTCGCGTAAAGTCGAAGGAGTATGGCGGCAGCGCTTTTTTCCAGGTCTGCGGCGGCGGGGCATCAGATTGGGCAAGGGCCATCGTCAGCACCATTGCCACGTAGGCCACGCCAGACAGAACAGTCACAATATCTCTCTTCATCGCTACTCCTCGGCTACCTGTTCGGTCGCCTGCAACCGCGCCGCGCGTCGCGCCGGATAGAGACCAGACAGGATGGTCGCCAACAGTATCAGAATGGTCGACTGAACCAGAAAACCGGTCGGAAAATGGAACTGGATCGTCCACCCAAAGCTCTGGACATTTATCACATAGATCAGAAGCAGCGAGAGGAGAAATCCCGTCAACATACCGATCCCCTGGCTGACCATCCCGATCAATCCTGCCTCAATCAGCACCATCTTCCGCACCTGACGCTGATCCGCCCCAATCAGTCGCAGTATCGAAAGCTCACGTCGCCGCTCAAGTATCAGTGTCAGCAGCGTTGAGGCGACACCAAGAATCGCGACAAAGATCGCGATGACCTCCAGCGCATAGGTGATGGCAAAGGTGCTGTCAAAGATTCTGAGCACCTCTTTTCTTATCGAAGCGTTGGTATAGACCAGCACACGATAGCGGTCACCAAACTGACCGAGCAGCTCTTCACGCACCGCATCCGGTTCGGCTCCCTCACGCAGATATACTGTCAGGCTCGTCGGCTGTGGCTCACCCCAGAATTTTGTAAACGTCCCACGATCCATGACCAGGATTCCGCGGTCGCTTGAATAGTCGAAATAGACAGCAGCGATTCGAAACTTTGCCGGCCCCCGTGGTGTATCGAGAGTTACCTCGTCGCCCCGCACCTTTTGATACTTGAGCGCAAAACTCTCTGAAACAACGACCGCATCCCTCCCGATCGCCTGTCGCATCGCCTCACGACCCTGCTCAGCGACCGCCGGGTCCTTGAATTGAAGCGAACCATAAGTGAGCAGGGTCGTGAACTCACCGGTTCCAATCGTCACCAGGCCCGGATTGCCTCCACTATTCTTCCCATCCGGACTGTATTCCAGATCAAAGTTCCGAAAACGATCGACGGCGGCGACCGCCGGGTGAGCGGCGACAATCTTTTCCACCTCAGGCGAAAAGACCGCATCGGTTGCAACATTGTTCCTGGTTGCCGGGCGCATGTAGAGATCTGCCTGGAGCGTCTGACCTACCCAGTAGATGACCGTCTCGCGAAAACTTCCGATCATGATCGCGATTGCAACCATCATCGAGAGGCTGACCGAAAGAGCGGCAACCGAGATCGAAAGGCGCGGAATCGATCCGGCAAGATTGGCGTTTGCGAGACGCCCTTCAACCTTGAATACCCGGAAGAGAACCCGGTCACCAATCCGACCAACTCCGAAAAGGACGACTGGTGCAAGCAAGGCCGCCCCGAAGACAATCGCCACCGCCGCGCCATAACCGAATAGTGGCAATCCGGCGACCGGTGGTCGACTCGCCATCCACCAACCCAACCCAAAGAGCAGTGCCGGTCCGACGAGGAAGACCGCGCGCAGCCGATGGCGGGTTGCCAAACGGTCGCTCCCGCGCATTGCCGCTGTCGGCGCCACCCCGGCGGCTTCGATTGCCGGCAGGGCCGCCGCGAGCAATGAGAGGGGTAATCCGATCGCGAAGGCCAGCAGTACCTGCCCGTAACTGAGTGGCTCCGGCGTTGCCGCCGCTGCAATGTAGAGCGATTGCACGGTTGTCGCCGTCAGCTTCACCGCCGCCGCTGAAAGGAATCGTGCCAGGACAAGCCCGAGCGTACACCCGATTACCGCAAGCCCGAGCGCCTCTGCCAGGAACATCGCCAGGATGCGCCGACTCGTCACACCAATCGCCCGCAACGTCCCAATCTCCTCACGCCTTGTAATCACAGAGATCGAGACGGTGTTATAGATCAGGAACAGACCAACCAGCAGGGCGATGTAGGAGAGCGCTGAAAGATTGAAATGAAAGGCTTCGAGCATCTTCTCGACCTGTGCACCGCGCCGCGAAGGTCGCTGGACTGACAATCCGGCCGGAAGCCGTCGCCGAATCTCCTGTTCGGCCATCTCCAGACGCTGGCGGTCATCCAGCAGGACATCAAGTCGGTCAAGCCGTCCAAGACGATTGAGCGCCCACTGCGCCGCCGCAATATCCATCAGGGCGAAATTGCCATCTACGGCACGTGCGGGCCCCTCATCACGCAACAATCCCCGAATCCGATACCGCTCGGCACGATCGGCAAAGGTCAGCTCTATCTCCTCACCGGTTCGTAAATTCCAGCGCCGGGCAAACTTCTCGGTGATGATCAGCCCCTTTGGGTCGACCAGCAATTCCAGAAACTGCTGCGGTGTCGGATCCTTCCCGGAAAACTCGAGCAGATCGTACTCGCGGAATGAACGATCCCGCAGAATATCTACCCCAAGCACTCGCAGTGTCTCACTCCGCCCATCAGCCGATCGCGCTTCGGCTTCTCCGTCGATTACCGGCGCCATCCGCCCATATTCGCGCAGCCATCCCAGGTTACTCAGCAGATTCTCATCCAGCCCGAGCCCTGTTCCGACTATTTCGAGTGAAGTCCGGCCCGAGACCGTCTCGATCGCCTTCTCGAATCCACGCAACGAACTTGCATTGGTCATTCGAATCGCCAGCACGACCGCAATCCCGAGAGCAATCCCAACAATCGTTACAACCGAACGGATCCGCTCCCGAAACATATGACGAAGAATGAACTGATGGAATAGTTTCATGATGAGCCTTCAGCATTTTCAGACATCAGGCCGTCGCGCATCGTGATCAACCTGCCGGCAATTGCCGCTGTCTCCCGGCTGTGCGTCGCCATCAGGATCGTCAGCCCGGTCTCACGATTGAGCTCACCCAGAAGCGCCAGCACATTCTTTCCATTGACTGAATCGAGATTGCCCGTCGGCTCATCCGCAATCAGTAGTGCCGGCCGATGAATCACCGCGCGTGCGATCGCCGCCCGCTGCATCTCACCACCTGAAAGTTGCTGCGGATAATGGCCAAGCCGGTGTCCAAGACCGACACGGTCGGCAAGCTCCACTGCCCGGCGCTCGGACTCGCCACCAGCCATTCCGGCCAGAAGCAGCGGCAACTCGATATTCTCGCGGACTGTCAGCGTCGGCAGCAGGTTGAAGAACTGAAAGACGAAGCCGAGTCGCTCACGTCGCAATCTCGTCAACTGATCATCGTTCAGTCGTCGGATATCGGTCTCCTCGATCGTCAACGACCCTGCTGTCGGTCGATCCATCGCCCCGCAGAGGTGGAGCAATGTCGACTTACCGCAACCTGACGGCCCCATCAATGCCACAAAATCCCCCGCCTCCAGGCGTAACGTCACCCCGCGCACAGCCTCGACCACCGCGCCACCATCATTATTTGCATTATAGGATTTCTTTACATTGTCCAGATTCAGGATAGACAAGGTCTCACCTCAAACTCTTTGAGCACCACCCGATGACGGTAGTCGAACATCTTTTCAAGCTTTGCACGCGTGAACGCCCCGCCAAACAGCTCCCCCAGCACTCCCAGCGGCAGCGCATACTCTACGTCGTCGATCATCATCGTCGTCCCACGATCTGTCGCCTCGAACCGATGACGGTGACGCCAAAACGCAAACGGTCCCTCCCGCTGGACATCCGTGAAGAGCCGTGGCGGATCGTACTCGACGTGCTCGGCAACCCATCGTTTCCAGATCGGCCCGGTATATACTTTGAAAATAACCCGCGTCCCTACTTTGAGGCTCTCTGCACGCTCAACCATCTCCACCTTCTCCCAGGGCGGTGTCAGCTTCTCGACCGCACCAGGTAACTCATGCCACGCAAACACCTCCTCCGGCGGTGCCGGAATCTCCGTCTGCTTCATAAAATGCTGGTGTTTCATTAACCTTCACCCCTTCTTTCCTGATCTGTACCAAAGGTCATCAAAATTTATCGTAGAAGCCTGTCCAGAAACTGTCAATCTTATTTCCCGTCTGAATATAATCAAGACACAATTGCCAAGGTTTTGTCACAATATAAACCTTGACAAGATCTAGGCGGTAAAGTAACTTGAGTTTACGAGAATTATTCCCATTGTGGGGTGTTGCCAGGGGTAAAAACCAGGCGGCTATTCGAAGTTGGCAAAAACGAACGTGTTAAAGTTAATCAGGAGAAGGGCGAAAAATGTTCAAGTCAAAATTTTCAATGATGATGCTGGCAGTTGCGATTAGTATGACGGCAATGAGTGTGGTTGCCAATCCGGACAAGAAGGATATTGTCGATACCGCAGTTGGTGCCGGCAGCTTCAATACGCTGGTCACGGCAGTCAAGGCCGCCGGACTGGTTGAAACGCTGAAGAGTGCAGGTCCGTTCACAGTCTTCGCCCCGACCGACG
>JBEIMN010000024.1:0-13322 GCA_040378705.1 Acidobacteriota bacterium | reverse complement strand
TTTACCAGCCCCATCAGCACCCGGCCCGGCCCGACCTCAACGAAGGTTCGAACACCCTCGTCAAGCATTCGACGAACCGACTCCGTCCAGCGAACGGGACCCGAAATCTGACGCAGCAGCGCGTCACGCGCGATCTCGCCGCTCGTCACAATTGCCGCGTCGATATTGTTGATGATCGGAAAAGAGAGAGGCTGGAAATTTGCCCGGGCAAGTGGATCGGCCATCGCCACCTGCGCCGGCGCCATGAGCGCCGAATGGAAGGGGGCACTGACCTTGAGCATAATGACCCGCGCCTTGCGTGACCGGCACTCTTCACCGGCGCGCTCAACCGCACCACGGCTGCCGGCAATAACAACCTGGGTTGGCGAATTGAAGTTGGCCGGAGCGCACACTTCACTGCCTGAGGCCGCGGCACAGATCAAGGTCACCTCGTCGGCGGGCAGCCCGATGATCGCGGCCATTGCGCCCTCGCCGACCGGGACCGCCTCCTGCATCGCCTCACCACGCCGCCGAACCAGCCGCACTGCCTCTGTGAGGCTGAGCGACCCGGCAGCGACGAGCGCTGAATATTCTCCGAGGCTGTGGCCGGCGACGAAATCGGGACGGTATCCACTTCCACTCCCGTTCAGGACACGCGCGGTCAAAACACGATAAACGGCAATCGAGGCCGTCAAAATCGCCGGTTGAGTGTTGGCGGTCAGATTCAGCTCGTCATCCGGTCCGTCAAAACAGAGCCGGCTGAGCGGGAATCCAAGCGCCTGATCAGCTTCGGAGAAGGCCTGCGCGGCTTCGGGATGACTGGCTGCCAATTGCTGGCCCATACCCGTTGCCTGCGATCCCTGACCGGGAAAAATGAATGCGACTTTACTCATACTTGATGGTGGATTCAAGGATACTCACGGCGGACTCGATTCGCTCGTTCAACTGAGCCTTGTGAAACTCCTTCGCAACTCGAATGGCATTGCGGATCGCCTTGACGTTCGAGCTGCCGTGACAAATGATGCAGATCTGCCTGCAGCCAAGAAGCGGGGCTCCGCCAAGCTCGGAGTAGTCGAGCCGCTTCTTGACGCTTCGAAAAGCGTTGAGCGAAAGCATGCCGCCGATCTGTGTCATGACCGTCTGGCCAAGCTCGGTCTTGAGCAGGCTCATTATCGCCTCGACCAGGCCCTCACTCGTCTTCAGGATCACGTTTCCGGTAAAACCGTCCGAGACGATGACGTCGACATCGCCCGTAAAAACGTCCCGACCCTCGACATTGCCGCAGAAATTGATCGGCGCCGTCTTGAGCAGTTGCGAGGCCTCCTTGATCAGGTCGGTTCCTTTCAACTCCTCTTCGCCAATACTCATCAGCCCGACCCGCGGGTTATGAACTCCGAGAATCGAGCTCGAGTATATCGCGCCCATGATTCCGAACTGCCGCAGGTGGTGAGCCTTGCATTCCGCGTTGGCTCCAACGTCGAGCAGCACTGTGCCGCGCCCCTTGAGCGTTGGGAATATTCCGGCGAGGGCCGGACGATCGACAGAGGGGAGCGTCCCGAGAACCAGTTTGGCGGTCGCCATGACCGCGCCGGTATTTCCGGCGCTGACGAGGCCGTGGGCACGGCCTTCGCGGACGAGCCTTGCCGCCACCCGAATCGATGAGTCTCTTTTTCGCCGCACTGAATGGGCCACCGGATCGTCCATGGTGATTACCTCACTGGCATGAACAATCTCGATGTGGAGTCGCTTCTCGCGAGGATTGGGCATTCCAAGGCGAACAAGCTCCGCGCGGATCCGATCCTCCTGGCCAACCAGGAGGATCTTAACTCGCAGATCGCGCGCTGCCTGAATAGCGCCTTCAACCTCGATGGCGGGAGCATTGTCTCCGCCCATGGCGTCAACCGCAATGGTAGTGAGCATCTGGAGGGGTCTGTAACGCAGATCAAGGGGCAAGGAGAGCTGCGCTCTTTCGAGCCAGCTTCTCACCCCTCCTGATTCAGGACTATAGGCCCTGCTTATCGATCACGACACGTCCGTCATAATACCCGCAGGAGGGGCAGACACGGTGCGGAAGTCTCATCGATCCACACTGGGAGCAGGAGACCACACTGGTCCTCTTCAGTGCATCATGGGTGCGACGCTTACGGCTGCGGGATTTGGAATGTCTTCTCTTAGGATTTGGCATTGATACTCTCCTGGTTCTGCGGACTGTGACAGCCGCTATTGATTCTCAAGTTCTTCCCTGACGGCTGCCAGCGCCTGCCACCGCGGGTCGATCGGCGCATTGCAATCGCATTTCTCAGCATTCAGATCCACCCCGCATTGAGGGCAGATTCCCTGACACTCTTCATTGCACAGAACCCGGGAGGGGAGGCTCAGCTCGAGCTGTTCGACCACCATCTCATCCAGGCTGATCTGATCATTATCATAGATGGCAAAGTCGAGATCGCGTTCCTGGAGCTCGATCTCGCCACTGCGGCCCCGTCCGGTCTCAGCCGGCGTGTAGAGGAGGTCGAGGGAGAGGTCGATTGGGACCTCGATATCCTTCAGGCATCGATCACACTGGCGACTGACAAGCGCGCGCAAGGTGCCACGCACTCTCATGTCAACCCCGATACGTTCGATCCGGCCGGTGACGACAGGGAGATCGATCAGCCTGAAATCCCGCTCGCCAAGATCCAGCTCACCACTAACGTAGCTGTGCTCGAACTTTAAACCATCGGTTGGCAAGCGTGCCAGCGATATGATCATTAGTTTTCCTCTGGAATCTTCCCCTGGAATTTTCCCTGGACCAACAATGGTCCCTGCACCTGACTCGATCCGGTCTGGCAAAGTTAGTAATTATAGTTTCATCGATGAGTTTGTCAACCGCCGGCACGAATACCGCGAGATGGTCGTAAAATCGCCGGCCTTCGGCCACTGCTGGTAAATGGCCCCCACGTGGTTGTGCGGTTGGTCGGCAGGGCGTTTCCCGGGTCCCTGATTCCTCATTTTATGCAGGCTTTATGACGGGGAAAGGGCGCGACGACTTTGCCAGAACTTCGTCGTCTCTTCAGTCACTCTTTGTCTTGAACCGCGATTCGTGTAAACTGCCGTTTTGATCATTATGAGCGGGATGCTGCGTCTTTCTGCCCGCTGGTTCTTCTCGGGTCTCTACCGGTCTGGTACGGATTGGTGGCCCCCAAGTGTTTGTAGAGTTATTTGTAGAGTTATTTGTGTAGTTTCGGCCAGACAAACAGGGCCGACTGCAATTTTAGTACTTTCAAACTTAAAGAGTGAGGGTGATGAGCAGTCGAGTTCGGGCAGTGGTGGCGGGGGCGACGGGCTATTCCGGTCGCGAATTGATGAGATTGATCGCCGGCCATCCACGGATGGAGATGGTCGGGGCCTTTGCCTCGCGTGGGGGTGAGCCGACCCCGATCGCCGATATTCATCCGCAGCTTCGTGGTGGAGCGACAGGTGCGCTGGCGTCGATGTTTTGCCAGCCGTTTGATGAGTCTGTCGTTGCCGGACTCGATCCGGACGTCGTATTTCTGGCAACACCGAACGAGTTCTCGCACGAGATCGCGCAGCCGCTATTGGACAGTGGGGCGACGATTGTCGATCTCAGCGGCTCCTTCCGTCTGCGGGATGCCTCGCTCTATCCCCAATTCTACGGTTTTGAGCATACAGGGCCGGCACTGCTCGAGCAGGCAGTCTATGGGATGACCGAGCTCGTTCGCGCACAATTGCCGGGAGCGCGGCTGATCGCCAACCCCGGATGTTACCCGACCTCGATCATCCTGCCGGTGAGGCCGTTTCTTGATGCCGGGCTGGTCGATCCGGCGCTGCCCATCATCTGTGATTCGAAGTCCGGCGTCACCGGCGCCGGCAAGTCTCCATCCTCGACGACCCATTTCGTCGAGGTGAGTGAGAGCTTCCGCGCCTACAATATTTTCAAACATCGTCACGCTCCGGAGATCTCACAGGGGCTCGGGCTTGTACAGGGGGCGGAGAGGCTGGTATTTACTCCGCACCTGCTGCCGATCAATCGCGGGATTCTCTCGACAATCTACCTCAGGCTTCGGCCGGGAGTGACCCGGAAGGACCTGCTTGGGTGCTGGAATGATTGCTATTCGGATTCTCCGCTGATCAGAATATTTGACGGTGGGCAACTGCCCGAGATCAAGTTTGTTGCCGGGCTGCCATACTGCGATATGGGAGTGGTGGTTGATGAGCGAAGTGGAATGGCGATTGTGGTTTCGGCGATCGACAATCTGCTGAAGGGGGCGGCGAGCCAGGCGATTCAGAATGCCAACCTCGCGCTCGGACTTGAAGAGGCGGAGGGATTGCAATGAACCGGACGGTGATCAAGCTTGGTGGCAGCATCCTGGTCGACGAAGGGCTTCGGCGCCGTCTGCTGGCACAGATTGTCGAACTGGCTGGCGCCGGGCACCAATTGGTGCTGGTGCATGGAGGAGGCCGGCAGATCGCGCGGATGCTCGACCGGTTGCAGCTCGAATCACGATTTCACGATGGGTTGCGCGTGACAGACGCGGAGACACGTGACATCGTTCAGATGGTCCTCGCCGGACTGATTGGCAAGAATCTGGTGGCCGAACTTCAGGCGGCCGGGGTGATGGCTGCCGGGTTGGCCGGCGGAGACGGTGGGAGCCTGCTTGCGGAGCGAATGGCGGCCCCGGATGGTACTGACCTTGGCTATGTTGGAAAGATCGTCGGGACCAACCCGGCGCTGATCGATCTGCTGCTCGGTGGTGGCGTGACCCCGGTCATCGCCTGTCTGGCCCTCGGCCGCGATGATCACGAATATTATAATGTCAACGGTGACCAGATGGCCTCGGCCGTCGCCGGTGGCTGTCGGGCGACGACACTGATCCTGGTGACCGATGTCGGAGCGGTTCGGGACGCCGCCGGAGAACCGATTGCTGAACTGACACCGGCCGCGATTGGTGAGCTGCTCTTGAGCGGGGTGGCGAGCGGCGGAATGAGACCCAAGCTCCGCGCCTGCCTTGAAGCGATAGAGCTTGGTGTCGGAAATATCAGGATTGTCGGCGCGGCGGAGGAGAATGTCCTGCGGCGCGTTCTTGTCGATGGCGAACAGCCGGGCACGACCATTCGTCCGGCATAGCACTGAACTTTTCCCGGCTGGTCGGTCATTTCAAGCAGATCAGCCATTCTGAAACCAGAAAGAGACCAGGAAAAACAGAAAGAACGAGGATCGACGGAACAGAACCATGGAAGAGAAGACGATCTCCCTGACCCTTGAGAAGATACGGCAGCTCGAGTCCGATTATGTGCTGCAGACCTATGCCCGTTTTCCGGTACTATTCGTCCGTGGAAACGGCAATACGCTGTACGATGATCAGGGCAAGGCTTATCTGGACTTCATCTCCGGCATTGGCGTCAACGTTCTCGGGCATAATCACCCGCAGGTTCGCCGAATTCTGCGCGAGCAGGGGGACATGCTCCACATCTCCAACCTCTTTTACCATCAGTATCAGGGTCAGCTGGCGGAGCGGCTGGTGGCGGCCTCGGGGATGAGCAAGGTCTTCTACGCCAACACCGGTACCGAATCGGTCGAGGGGGCGCTGAAGCTCGCCCGGGCGTGGCAGCGACGCCACGGACGGGAAGGAAAGACCGAGTACGTCTCGCTGGTCAACTCGTTTCATGGACGGACGATGGGGGCGCTCTCGGTCACCGCGCAGGCCAAGTATCGAAAGCCGTTCGAGCCGCTGATTCCAGGGGTTCACTTCATCGATCCGAACGAGTGTGAGAACGATTTTGCCACGGCGC
This sequence comes from Acidobacteriota bacterium, assembly GCA_040378705.1. Taxonomy (GTDB): domain Bacteria; phylum Acidobacteriota; class Blastocatellia; order RBC074; family RBC074; genus CAIOZW01. The sequence goes on along the minus strand of JBEIMN010000024.1, from coordinate 7,550 downwards.
GGGCGGCGATCAATGAAAAGACGGCCGCCGTGATCATCGAAACGATCCAGGGTGAGGGTGGAGTCTATCCGATCAACGACTATTTTCTCAATGTCGTCCGCAAGGCCTGCGACGAGGCCGATGCCCTGCTGATCCTCGATGAGGTCCAGAGCGGGCTTGGTCGAACCGGCAAGATCTTTGCATACGAGAATACGACCGTCAGGCCCGACATCCTCTGTGTCGCGAAGCCGCTCGGCCTTGGCATTCCGATTGGCGCCTTCCTCGCCAACGAGAAGGCGGCCGACGGGCTGCAACCAGGGGATCACGGGACGACCTTTGGTGGCGGACCGCTCGCCTGCAGACTGAGCCTTGCCCTCATGGAGATGCTTCAGGACGATTCGCTCATGCAGCGCGTTACAGAGGTTGGGATCTTCTTCCGTAAGCGGCTGCGCCGTCTCCAGCGGTCGCACCCGACGATCATCCGTGATGTCCGGGGAACGGGATTGATGATTGGAGTCGAGATCGCCTTTCCTGGTAAAGGCGTTGTCTCAAAAATGCTCGAACGCGGATTTCTCCTCAATTGTACGCATGATGTGGTTCTGCGGATGCTGCCGCCCTACCTGATCAAAAAATCCGAGATCACCTCGATGCTCACCCATCTCGAGGAGGTACTGGTCGAGGAGGCGACGCTCGTCAGATCGTGAGGATTGAACCCGGCGGTTCCTTACCTTGATGACGATGCAATTGAGGACATTAGTACGGGGTTAGGTATGACAGGGACGGTAATATAATGAAGATACGTAAGGCGCGGATGGCTGACGCAGTTGGGATTCATCGACTCGTCAACCTCTATGCCGCGCGCCAGCAGATGCTGCCGCGAACCATGCTCAGCATCTACGAGAACATACGCGATTTTCAGGTCGCGGTCGTCGAGACGGGAAGCGGTGACGACACGGTCGTCGGTTGCTCCGCTCTCCATTTTACGTGGGGCGATATGGCGGAGATTCGCTCGCTGGCGGTCGATGAAACGGCGGCCGGCAAGGGACTTGGCAGTGCGCTGGTCGACGCTAACATCGAGGAGGCCCGTCAACACGGTCTCGTCCAGGTCTATGCGTTCACATACGTCACCAGTTTCTTCGCCCGGCTCGGTTTCCGCGTCGTTCCGCACGAATCGATGCCGCGCAAGGTCTGGATGGACTGTATCAACTGTCCAAAATTCAACTGCTGTGACGAGACGGCAATGGTCCTCGATCTGATCGAGGGGGCGCAGCCCGAGCCGTTCGATCTCAGCCAGGTCAATATCCCGGTGGTCAAGCTGCAGCGTCGCCACACAGAGGGTCAAAATGAGTAATGAAGAGAGAGCCGGAGTTGAGGAGATCGTCGGAAAAACAGATTTTTCAGTTGCTGCGCCGCGCGGTTTTCTGGCGGCTACTTCGCGTTGTGGGTTGAAGAAGTCCGGAGGGGAGGATCTGGCGATCGTCTACTCCGAGTATCCGGCGGTTGCGGCGGCGGTCTTCACGACCAACCTTGTCCAGGCGGCCCCGGTCGTTCTCTCCCGCCGACATTTGAAGGCGGGGACGCACCGTGTATTCGTCGTCAATTCGGGATGTGCCAATGCCTGCACCGGGGAGCCGGGGATGGCCGATGCCGAAGAGACGGCGCGTATCGTTGCCGAGTATTTTCACTGTGCGGAAAAGGAGGTGCTCGTCGCCTCGACCGGGGTGATTGGAGTCCGGCTCGATATGACGAAACTGGTCACCGGGCTCCGGACGGCGACAGCAGGGCTTTCGCGTCAGAATGGCTGGAAGGTCGCCGAAGCGATCATGACCACCGATACGAGGCCGAAACGGGCGTCGAAGTCATTCCGCCTTGGTGGTAAAAGAGTGACTATTGCCGGTGTTGCCAAGGGGTCGGGGATGATCCATCCGAATATGGCGACTATGCTCAGCCTCGTGACCACCGATGTCTCGATTCGCAAGTCGGCGCTCCAGAAGGCGCTCAACCGGGCGGTGAATCTCAGTTTCAATCGCGTTACGATCGATGGTGACACCTCGACCAATGACACCCTCGCCGTGATTGCCAATGGGGCGGCTGGCAATGAGACGATCACCGATTCCCGTCACCCGGACTATGCGCTATTCTGTGACGCACTGATTGATGTCTGTCGGCGGCTGGCGATCGAGGTCGCACGCGATGGGGAAGGGGTGCGTAAACTGATCGTCATCCGGGTCAGGAATGCTCCGAATGAGAAGGATGCGCACCGCATCGCCGAGACCATTGCCACGAGCCCCCTCGTCAAGACGGCAATTGCGGGTCAGGATGCCAACTGGGGAAGAATCCTTGCTGCTGCCGGACGGAGTGGTGTCCAGTTCGATGTCTCGAAGGTTGAGATCAGGATCGGCAACCTCGCTGTCGCGAGGCAGGGGCGTGGACTCTCCTTTGACGAGGCGCGCGCGCTCGATATTCTCCGCCGGGATGAGGTCGTGCTGACGATCGACCTTCACCAGGGAGAGGCCGAAGCGACCGAGTGGACCTGTGATATGACCGAGGATTACATCAGGATCAATGCCGATTATAGATCATAGTCCACCTGGCATAGTCCACCTGGCACAGTCCCCATGGTTCCCGCAGTCCCCATGGTTTGAAGCTGGAGCAGGCAGGGATGGAGCTGCCAGCTGAGACAGTGTCCCGTCAGGTTGCCCAGGAATTTTTGCAACCCCGGGCAATATTTGATCGTAATTACCGTTTATTGTATGTAGGTTTATGGGTTAATGAGTAATCGACAGTTTGTAAAAGCCGCTGACTGGTATAATCGGTTCGATTGCTGTTTAATCTGACCAGTGTTTAATTGAAATTTGCAATGATTGAAATTTGCAATGATTGAAGTTTGCCGTGATTTGGGATGCGCCGGCTGACCGGGAATTTCGGCCATCCAAGCAGGCAGGCAGTCATCAAGGAGAAGAGGTAAATGATTAGATCAGCCCTGAGAATTCTAGGCCGAAAGATCGCCACGATCGGTATTGCCGGCAGCTTTATAGTGTCGGCAGCTGGCCCGGCCTTCTCACAGCAGCCGGGGACGGCCACCGTCGCGCCGCTTTCGAAACCGGTTCCGACGCGAAGTATCGGGCTGGATCCCGGCAAGGTCGTCAACTGGACATTGCGGGACGCGATTGTTTCCGCGCTCGAGAAGAACGTCGATATCGAACTGGAACGGGAGAACGTCAAGCTTGCCGGTTTTGACATTGTCGCCGCGCGTGGCGCCTACGATCTGACCAGCACGACGACGACCCTCTATGAGTCAGCCAAGCGCCCGAACTCATTTCCGTTCAGCGGAACGCTCGACAACTTCACGCTCAACGATGCCTTCACCGTCAACTCCTCGATGGTTCAGAATGTGCAGAAATACGGAAGCCGGGTCGAGGGATTCTTCCAGAATCGAAGGGTGGCCAACAACGTCAACCTCTTCTCCCCGCAATATACGCCGACGCTTGGGGTCAATCTGACCCAGCCATTGATGCGAAATCTGAAGATCGACACCAACCGGCGTCAGATCTTTATCAACCGCAAGCGGCTCGATCTTTCCGACGCACAGTTTCGTCAGCGGGCGATCGAGATCATCTCGCGAGTTCAGCAGGCATATTGGGATCTGGCATTTGCGATTAAGGATGAGCAGATTCAGCGGGACGCGGTCAAGCTTGCCGAGACCCAGCTCGAGAACAACCGCCGCCAGGTCGAGGTAGGAACGCTTGCCCCGATCGATGTCGTCTCGGCGGCGACCCAGGTCGAGTCCCGCCGGCAGCAGGTTCTGGTTTCCATGAACTCGGTTGGACAGGCGGAGAACGCGCTCAAGGGGCTGACGGTCGACGGGCCGGACGATCCGCTCTGGATGACGCAGATTGTCCCGGTCGAAAATTTTGATGTCAGTCCGATTCAGTTGTCGCTCGATGATGCGGTCAAGCTCGCTCAGGCCAATCGCCCGGAGATGCGCCAGCTCAATCTTCAGAAAGAGATCAACCGGATCGATATCGACTTCTTCAGGAATCAGGCCAAGCCACAGGTCGACCTCCTCTTCAACTACTCTGCGGTCGGTCTCGGTGGTACACCAGCGCGGAATGGTGCGTTCCCGGTCTTCATTGGCGGGTATGGCACCTCGCTGAAGAACATGTTCAAGAATGAGTTCCGGACGTGGAGCTTTGGTCTGCAGATCAATTTCCCGCTCCAGAACCGGGCGGCGAAGGCCAATCTCGCCCGCTCGCGTGAGGCGACAAAGCAGATCGACCTTCAGTCACGTCGCCAGCTTCAGAATATCGAGCTTGAGGTGCGTAACGCGGTTCAGTCGGTTGAGATCTCGAGGTTGCGGATCGAGGCTGCCCGATCGGCGCGTCAGTATGCCGAAAAGCAGCTCGACGGTGAAGAGAAGAAGTTCGCGGCAGGTCTGTCGATCACCTACTTCATCCTACAGCGTCAGACTGAACTTTCACAGGCCCGCGGGACTGAGCTTCGTGCCATGGCCGATTACAACAAGTCTGTCGCCGAGCTTCAGCGGATTATCTCGACGACACTTTCAAGCAACAGCATCCAGATCAGGGATGTTCCGCAGGTTGAGGTGCGGTAGCGTGCGGGCGCAGGCTTCTGCCCGTTGGTTTGCCATTGGCTAGCCATTGGAAATGCCAGGCGGGGCGGTGGATATCAATCATCCACCGCCCCGTTCGCATCTCTGGACAGCCATTTTGGGGGACAGCCATTTTGGGGGACAGCCATTTTGGGGGACAGCCATTTTGGGACGACCAGTTTTTTATTAAGCACCGGGAAGAATGAGTCTGGCAAACTTTACTCCGAGCCAGACACTGATCAGCCCGACGGTGATGCTGAGGATCAGGTACAAGATTGCCGTTCCGGTGCGGTCCTCTTCGATCAGCTTCAGGGTTTCGTATTCGAAGGTTGAGAAGGTTGTGTAGGCGCCGACAAACCCGACCGCGATCAGCAGCCGCAGATTCGCCCAGATCTCCCAATTATAGAGGGTTGCCGGAACGACAGACCGATTCTCGAAGATGGTCAGAAAGGCCCCAATGATGAACGAGCCGGTGATATTGATGACAAAGGTTCCGAGTGGAAAGCGGATCGGCCAGACCGAATTTATCATCATACCGATTCCGTAGCGGGCAACCGCTCCAATCGCCCCGCCAATGGCGACGATCACTATTCGCTTCAACTTTTAAACTCCTTCCATTCTGTTATCCTATCAAGGCGTGATCACGACGGTGAAAGCGTGATCGCGACGGACCCTCTCGACTGGCAGAGTTACGATCGTTGAATGATTATAGGGCTTTGGAATGCATTCTTGACAGTCCGGCCGCGTGGTCGCTATAACTTGATTGTCTATTTTCAGAGCCCCCTGACGACAGAAGGCTTCAATCACAATCGATCTCACAGGAGAATTAAATGAAATCTGAAGTTTCAGTAAACCGTATCGGGCCGAGGCGTCTCGCCTTGTTCGCCATTCTGCTGGCACTGCCATTCATCGGCCAACCCGGCCGGGGCAACTTTGATCGATTGCTGCCGGGCATTGGAACCGTCACTGCCCAGCAGATGAACGCGACACTGGTCAACGCCGCGAGCTACGCCAATGATGCGGCGGCCGGAATTGCGCCGGATTCGCTTGGCGCGCTTTATGGTCAGTTTGTGACTCAGGGTGGCCAGTCTTATCCGGCGCCGCCGGGCGTGACACCACTTCCAACGACGCTCGGTGGAGTCAGTGTCTCGATTGGTGGCAAGCCGGCCTCGCTCTTCTTTGTCGGAACGGGGCAGATCAACCTGCTCGTTCCGGCCGATCTTGCCGACGGAAATGCGGCAATCGTCGTTACCAACTCCGACACGACGACGCGAACCGGAACAGTCAAAATTGTGCGGAGCGAGCCTGGCGTCTTTACCGCGCTGTCGAGCGGAGCGGGGACGGCCGCCGCGCTGACGACACGCGATGGCCAGACCTACAATTTTGTCTCGAATGCGGACGGCTCGGGCAAGAGCGTCGATCCGGGGACACGGGAGCAACTCAACTATCTCGTACTGTTTGGAACCGGCATTCGGAAGACTCCGGCGACCAACGCCGGTGACGCCAATGGTGTCGCAGAGGCGGTGACGGTCACGATTCAGGGGGTACCGGTGCCAGTCTATTATGCCGGGCCAGCGCCTGGGTTCGTGGGTCTCGATCAGATCAACGTCTCGATTCCGCCTGAGCTGGCGGGTTTGGGAACCGTCAGGGTGCGCGTCAAAACGGCGACCCGTGAAGCGAATAACGTGACACTTAATATCGGCGGGACACTGCCAGTAGTTCGTCTGACCCCGATCGGGGAAGCCCAGACGGTCAACGGCGAGCTGACCGCCGATGACCAGGTTCAGGCCGGAGCAGATTCGAATACCTATTTCTTTGATGGCTATGTCTTTACGACAAGCGCACCGAACACGACCATTGCGATCGACATGCGGAGTGCTCGCTTCAATGCGCAGGTTCTTCTCTTCAGGATTCAGAATGGTGCACTGACACAGATTGGTCAGGATGACGACACCGGCGCCTATGGTTCGCTGACCAGTGCGAACAATACGGACTCGCTGCTTCTGGCAACGATTCCGGCTGCCGGACAGTATGCCATCTTTGCCTCCTCATCAGATGTGCAGGCGAACGGGCTTGGAACCTACACGCTCAACGTGACGACCAATGTCATGCAGCCGATATCTTATGGTCAGACCGTGAGCGGGCAGATCGCGGTTACCGATTACAAGAATTCCGCCAACACCTATCTCGACATCTATACTTTCACCGGTGTGATCAACGAAACCCTGCGCATCGGGCTCTCCTCGGCGGTCTTCGATTCGTTTGTGATTCTTCAGGATAATGACGGGGATCCGCCGCTGGCTTTCGATGACAATGCCGGGGGTGGGTTCAACTCGCAAATTACGAGTTACCGTCTCATGACTTCGGGGACCTTCATTATCATTGCGACTCCGTTTGAGCCGAATCGAACCGGAGCTTATTCCCTCAGTCTGACAAGGCTTTCGACGACTGCAATGAATCCGGGCGTGGATCAACTGAACCTGGTTGGTGGGAGATCGAGCGGGGGCCCGGGCCGGAGCCCGGAAATGGCAAACTTTTCGTTCGTTCGTTCCACCCGATTCAGGCCGGCATCGGAGCGGCAGGTCTCGATTGAACCTTAATTGAGTCTGGTCTGTCAGCACCTTTAGCGTGGTCCTTAGGGGAGACAGGCAGGAAATTCAAGGCTGGTTGAAAATGGCCCGGGGGCGTCCCGGGCCATTTTTTTTATCAAAAATTGCATATTTGACATTTTTGCGACATTTTGCGGATACTTTTTCGAAAGTTAACCATTTTAACCCACCATTTTTCTTCGCCTTTCCGGGAATCTGGTTTACGATTAGTCTTCAGAGACAACGATATCCCTCTGGAAAGGAGATCACATTATGAAAGTCTATGCGACACAGGAGATCAGAAACCTGTCAGTTGTAGGTCACCGCGACGCGGGAAAGACATCCCTCGTCGCCGCAATGCTTTTTGCGGC
>JBEIMN010000023.1:0-13330 GCA_040378705.1 Acidobacteriota bacterium | reverse complement strand
CACCGACCTGCGTCCGCTCGGCTTCAGGATACCGACGACCATCTCCGTCTTCTACAACCGAACCGCTAACCTGCGAACCTTCGTCCGGAGACGAATCATCGATCAGAACGGTCAGGCCGGCGACAGCACGGATGGCGGTGGATTCGGACTCGACCGATACGGCACCTTCATCCAGATCGAGAAGCGGGTCGCCCCCCGAACCTCGCTCCGTTTCCGCTACAATTTCGAGCGCGCAAGCCTCTTCGGAATCGACGAGACGCAGTTCAAGGGAACGGAAGTAACGCGGAATGAACGGGCAATCCGGCTTGGAATGCTCTCGATCGGTATTTCGCGTGATACACGCGACAACGTGCTCAACCCTTCACGCGGGCAGTTGATCAGTGCCGACCACTCACTGGCGGCAGTTCAGCTTGGCGGTAATGAGTCTTTCAACAAGTTCTTTTCGACCTTCCAGCGTTACCGAACGATCGAATCCGACACGCCAATTCTTGGCCGCGTCCTTGGCGGAACGACGCTGGCCTTCGCCGCGCGCCTTGGGCTCGCGGGAGTTTTTCGGACTGCCGACCGCAACAAGGACGGAAATATCAGCGAGAGTGAGCAGCGACTGCCGATCAGCGAACGCTTCTTCTCCGGCGGCGCAACAACCCTGCGTGGCTTTCGTTTCGAGAATGCCGGTCCGCACGAAATCCTCGAGGCACGTCCAGACAAGAGCTGCGACCTGCCCGCGCGCCCATGCGACCTGCCAACTCTCGTCCCAATTGGCGGCGATGCGCTGGCGATCCTCAACTTCGAACTTCGCTACCCGCTCAGCGAGCGATTACGGCTCGTACCATTTTACGATGTCGGCAACGTCTTTCGCCGGGTAAGCGACTTCAGCTTCAGTCGGCTGACGCATACCGTAGGTTTTGGGCTGCGCATCAATACTCCGATCGGTCCGGTCGGAGTAGACTATGGTCTGCTGCTCGATCCGCCAGCCTATCAGTCAACAACCGGCGCACTCATCCGCCAGCAGCGTGGAGTCTTCCACGTCCGGCTCGGCCAAAGTTTCTGAATCGGTTTCCAAATACCGCATCGCTTGTGCAAAATAGACTGGTCTGGAAGTTGCTCATTATCAAAATGGAAGGTATGTGTGGGAGGAGCCATCGTGAACAGATTCTGTCCAAAATGTGGCATTGCCGTCAAGGAATCGGCCCGTTTCTGCAATCAATGCGGCGAGAAGCTGCAACCGACACAGGATGCCGCATCTTTTTCTTCAGGTTCGGGGGCAGCCAGTTCGGCCAGTTCGGCCAGTTCTGCCAGTTCGGCCAGTTCAGGAGGCCAGCCAGAGTCTGAGCATATTCCGATCGACTGGAAGCGAACATCACCGCCGAGCGGTCGGGTCAATCCGCCGATCGGATCTGAAATCGGCCCAGGTGCGCAGGGTGGGCCAGGCAGATCGGCTCCGACGCTGCCCGGCGTGCCTGCCCCTGCGGAGCTGGCGCCGAACATGGCCGGCCTCCTTTGCTATCCGCTTTCGATCGTCACCGGGCTGATCTTCCTGGCACTGCGCCCGTACAGTCAGCACGCTTACGTCAGATTCCACGCCTATCAGTCGATCTACTTCTTCTTCGCCATGCTGATACTCAATGTCGTGCTCGGAATTCTCTCGATTCTGCTTCCGACGGCGCTCGAAAATCTGATGTCGTCAGGTCTTCGCCTGATCGCGACGGGCGGAACGATCTGGATGATGTACCAGGCGTGGCTGGGGGTAAAATTCAAACTCCCGATGATCGGTGACCTGGCCGAGAGCCAGTCGCTCAAGAATTGACCTTGATGAGGGATGACCAGGATGCGGCCTATCAGATCGCAACACGGGTTGATCGTGATCCTTGCCCACGTACCCCAATTAGCCCGGCTAATCGCCCTGGCGACAATGCTGGCCGGACTCTCGGCCGTGGCCTTCTCCTGGCAGCCGGTTCCGCTGCCGCTGCCCGCCGAGCTGACAGAAGCCGAGGCATCGGCACTGCGCCGCGAAAAGAGCCCGAAATCGCACGTCGAGGCGGCACTGAAGGCGTCTGAATTGCGGCTCGGCAGTGCACTGACCCTTGCCCGCCAGCGTCAGTACCAGACGGCAACGCAGCAACTCGTCGTCCTCACCTCGCTGATTGGCTACGCCGACCAGTATTCACGCTCGCTTCCACCACGGAAACGGAACGATCGTGACCAGTGCCTGAAGAAGATCGAGCAGACGATCTTCCGCCAGAATACACGGCTCGAAGCGATCGTCCGCGAACTGCCCTTCGAATTTCGCGAGGAAAGCGGACCGCTGATCGAACAGATACGCAAGATCCGTCTCCAGGCGATCAATGACCTGCTTGGTGGTGGCGCAGCGATCAAATTGCCGGAATAGCGTAACTCCAAACTATCGACGCGGGGTGAGGAGGATCGAACCATTCTCCCAATTTTGAACAGTTATTCTGCCACGGGGTGAGCGGTGACAAAATGATCGACGCACTGATCCTTGATCTCCAGACACTTTCATTCCAGCGCGTCAGCGAGACCGCGCACATCTCCGAACTTTGCGCCAAACCAGACAACATCGTCTGGGTCAGGATCGCCGCGCCAACAGCCGAAGACTTCCGACTGCTCGCCGACGGGTTCGGGTTCCATCCACTCGCGATCGAGGACTGTCAGCACGGCCATCAACGCCCCAAGATTGAAGAGTATCCCGGCTATTACTATATTGTGCTCTACGAAGCCGACATAGATGCCGACAGCAATCTGCTCCTTCACGAACTGAACATCTTCCTTGGTCGAAACTACATCGTGACGCTGCACAACCAGCCGCTCGTCTCGATCCCGACCGCCGAACGCCTCTGGCGCAGTCGCTGCGACCAGAAGGATTTCGGGAATGGCATGCTCACCTATCTCGTCATCGATACGATCGTCGATGACTATATGCCACTGCTCGATACAATGTCGGAACGGCTCGACGACCTGCAGGAGAAGATCTTCGAGGATTTCCACCAGGACGCGCTGAAGGAGATCTTCCGGATCAAGAAGCAATTGCTGCTGCTGCGACGAGCGGTCGTCCCGCTGCGCGACGTCTTCAACGTCCTGATGCGCCGCGAGCAGCCGCTCTTTCCACGCGAGACGATGATCTACTTTCAGGACGTCTACGACCACCTGATCCGCATTGCCGATACGATCGACACCCTGCGCGAGATCGTGACCTCGACCATGGACGCCTTCCTGACCATCTCCGGAAACCGGATGAACTTCGTCATGAAGCGACTCACCTCGATCTCGGCAATTCTGATGTCGGTGACGCTGGTCGCGGGCATCTACGGCATGAACTTTACGGTAATGCCGGAGCTCGGCTGGCGGTATGGGTACGTCGGCGCCCTTGGGCTGATGCTCGCTCTCGCGGTCGCACTCTACATCTATTTCCGGCGGATCAACTGGCTATGAAGAGAGCGAATCGTCATCTGCGCCACGCTGTCAGGGGCGGCACGACACGGCTCAAGTTCAGGCAACCTGTCCAGCCGCCAGCACCGTCCGCGAATCACCCCGACCTCCGAATAGAGTCGTCCCAACCGCTCCCTTCGGCGCTGATCGAGGCTGGTGACGATCAGCTTCAGGAGCCGCTCATTGGTCCGATCATGTGGCTTGTTATCATCCTGGGTCTCGTCTTTATCGGGTTTATTGCCTGGCTGATCAGAAGTGGCTCACCGTGAGTCTGTGCTGGTAATGTAATGAAAAACAACCCTGGTGCTATTATGGAGCGGTACGGCATTCAGAAAGTGTGATCCCTGTAGGAGTGAAGCATGCAGATTACCCGGCTAAATCTCAAGAACTGGCGTAACTTCAGATCATTCGATGCGCCATTGCATTATGTCACATACGTATTGGGTCCAAACGCTTCTGGCAAGTCGAATCTGCTTGATGTCTTCCGGTTTTTAAGGGATGTCAGCAAGCCAGCAGGTGGAGGGCTTCAGGCGGCGGTGATTGCCAGAGGAGGCATCAGCAAACTGCGATGTCTCCACGCCAGACGAGATCCGGAGGTCTGCATCGAAGTTGATCTGTCGGAATCGCCGGACGATGCCCTGCCGGATTGGCGCTACGTGCTTGGATTCAAACCGGAAGGGAGAGGGACACAGCGTATTCTGGTGTCGAGGGAAGAGGTCTGGCACAAAGGCAGGAGACTATTTTCGAGACCCGATGCCAATGACGGCACCGACTCCGTACTTCTGACACAGACACGTCTGGAACAGATTGCTGCCAATGCTGAGTTCAGAGTGCTTGCTGATTTCTTTGATTCCATCACATATTTGCATCTCGTACCTCAACTGCTGAAGTTTGCCGACTTGTTGGGCGGACGGCCATTGGAGAACGACCCATTCGGACAGAGTTTTCTGGAGCGTATCGCCAGAACACCAGAACGCCTTCGAACCAGCCGGCTCAGAAAAATCAGTCAGGCCTTGACGTTGGCGGTCCCACAGTTCAGGGATCTGCGATTCATAAAAGACGATTCCGGGCACCCTCATCTCGAAGCGCTCTATTCGCATCACCGCCCCAACGCAGGATGGCAATCAGAGGAGCATTTCTCCGACGGCACGCTGCGACTCCTCGGTCTGTTCTGGACGTTGCTGGATGGCAGCTCAATGCTCCTGCTCGAAGAACCGGAACTTTCGCTCAACGATGCGGTGGTGAGGGAAATACCGTTGATAATTCAACGACTTCAAAGGAGTAAAAAACTGAGGCGGCAGGTGGTTATAACCACTCATAGTGAGGCGTTGCTAAGCAATCCGGGGATCGACGGACGCGGTGTTATTCTGCTTGAAACCAGCACCGATGGGTCGACCGGACGGCCCGTAAATGAGGAGGAAGCGGCAGCGATTGAAGCGGGGCTCTCCATCGCCGAAGTAATACTGCCGAAGACGCGCCCCGGTTCGGTCAATCAACTGGGATTCTGGGAATGATACCTGTCACATTGGCAACTGAAGACGAGCTGAGTGAAGCGGCCGGGATGAAGCTGCTGGCAGAGCATCCGGAGTTGGCGCGCATCACTCCGCAGCTACTGCGAAAAAATGGCTCTGGTTACCTGCGATCCCGGATGGAAAGTTGGCGACAAATGGCTACCCGCCAGCTGGTGATCGTGCTGACCGATCTGGATAGCCGGGAGTGTCCGCTGGTATTGCTGGAAGACTGGTTTGGAGCCGATCGACAGTGTCCTCAAAATCTGCTCTTACGAATCGCAGTGCGCGAGATTGAATCCTGGTTACTTGCTGACCATGACGCATTTGAAAAACTTATTGGCAAAAAAGGCCGGCTTCCGGCAGATCCGGATAAATTGCCAGACCCCAAACGATACCTGCTCAAACTTGCACATAATGCACCACGAACTGTAAAAGACGACCTGCTCCCCCGAAAAGGAGCAATTGCCATACAGGGGATCGGCTATAACCGCCGCCTCGTGGAATGGGTGATGGCAGAATGGTCCCCAGCCAGAGCCGCGAGGCGTTCGCCAAGTCTTTTACGTGCGAGAACCGCCATCCGTGAGGCAACTGATAGAACGATCCGTTTCAGATAATCGAGTCGAGAAGACTGTAAACAGCAATTCCTGGTTTGGAAATTTTCGGCATGCTGCTTTAACTGAAATCCAGTTATGGGATCCCCGGGGCAATCGCATTTTAAGAGTAAGCCGTTTCCAGTGAAGCCCACGCTTCTCGCTTTTTTCGCGTCGGAGGAGTCCGAAGGCGACAAGGGGCCTCGCGAAAGGTTGCCTGCGGTCCCCCACCCCCAACCAATGACCAATTAGAGAAATTCTGAGCTGCGGAGCGTGGCCCCCTGGGTGCGCGGGCCTCCGGCCCGCATGCCCCCGGCACACAGTCGCGTTGAGATGAAATGGAGCGGTGAAGCCGCTGTCAGAGCTGGGCAGGGCGTCGGTCGAAGTGCAGGTGATAGTCGAAAGCGTGCCAACCACGCCAATCCTGCCAATCCTGGCAACTGGCGAGCATGGGAGTTTGAATCTAAAGACATGCGGGCCGGAGGCCCGCGCACCCAGGGAGCCCGACTCTGAAAATGCGATCCCCCTCTTTACACGAGTGTGTTACCGGTGTGTAGACATCTTGAAGCGCCAGGCGTAGAGTATTGAAAAATCCTATTCCCTGAAGTGAGGTACGATCAATGAATAATCTCAATCTTTCACGCCGATCTTTTCTGGCGATGAGTGCGGCAGCAACAATGGCCCTGGCGACGGCCCCAAAAGCGAAACGGGTTCCGGTCGGAATCGAGCTCTACTCCGTTCGCGACCTGATGGACAAGGATCTGTTCGGCACGGTTCGCGCAGTCGCGAAGATGGGCTATGAGGTGGTCGAGTTCTATGGCCCCTACTACGGCTGGACTCCCACCTATGCAAAGGAAGTACGAAAACTGATCGATGATCTTGGCGTCCGCTGCCATTCGACACACAATGGCGGCAACGTCTTCACGCCGGAAGCGTTGCCGAAGGCGATCGAACTGAACCAGATTCTTGGTTCGAAGTACGTGGTAATGGCCAGTGCCGGCCGTGTCAGTGGCATCGATGGCTGGAAGGGTGTGGCCGATAAGCTGACAATGGCGGCCGAGAAGCTGGCCCCGCTGAAGATGAAGACCGGATTCCACAACCATAAGACGGAGTTTCTACCGATCGCTGGCCAGCAGGGCAGTGAGACGCCGATGGAGATCCTTGCCGCCAACACTCCGAAGAGTGTCGCGCTTCAGCTCGATATCGGTACCTGTGTCGAGGCCGGAAAAGACCCGGTCGCCTGGATCAGGGCAAATGCCGGAAGAATCACCTCGATGCACTGCAAGGAGTGGGGAGCCGCGACGGGCTACCAGGCACTGCTCGGTGAGGGAGATGCACCGTGGAAGAAGATCTTCGCCGCGGCAGAGGCGGTGGGCGGAATCGAATTCTACCTGATCGAGCAGGAAGGCAGCCGCTTCAGCTCGCTCGAGACCGCTGAAAAATGTCTGGCAACCTACAGGCAGATGCGCGGAATCAAATGATTGTTTTTGAAACAGGGCGTAGTCCGTCAGGACTGCGCCCAACCAAACAATCACTCAGTCCTTCCAAAGGAATCAGCCAATGAAATCTTTCCTCTTCCCGCTGGCCCTGGTTATGGCCCTGGCCCTGACATGGGTCCCGGCTAATGCCCAGGATCAACCGCGAATGGAACTCTTTCTGGGGTACTCAGCCCTGATATCACCCTCTGATCAGGCCGTTCTCACCGATGGCGTTGATACGGTCAAGGTGACTCGCGAAACGGCCTTTATCAACGGATGGAATGCGTCGCTGGCAGTCAACGCCAACAACTGGCTTGGATTTGTCGGCGATTTCAGCGGCCATTATGGTCCGGTCGACTATCGTGCGACCGACTCGATCGACAACATCACATTTGGGACGCGGGCACGGATTCACCAGTATATGGGCGGTCCACAGTTCTCGGTCCGTGGAAATTCGACGCGGCTCTTCATCAGGGCACTGATCGGAGCCGTAACTGTCAAGGAGTCGGTCTCGATCGAGGATATCAAAGTCAGTGCGTCGGCGACCGGACTGGCGCTTGGAGCCGGAGCCGGCCTCGACGTCAGGATCAACGACCGCCTCGCCTGGCGGGCCTTTCAGGCAGACTACTTCTGGCACCGCTTCGGTCAGCCGAAACTGATCGTCAACGGCGCCCAAATCAGCAATTCAACGACACAGAGCAACTTCCGGATCTCAACCGGACTTGTGTTCAAGAATTGATCTCGCGGGATCGGGAGCCTTGTCAGCGTGATCCGGATGATTCGGTCAATGCGGAGGGGCTCCCCCCTCCCCGCAGCAGGAACACTCCCCTCAGTTGCCAGATCAACTGGTAAGCTCGACCGGCTTGTCACGGATCAGCACCCCTCCCTTGAATTGAAGCCGCACCTCGAACTGAACCTCGAACCGGACCTTCTCCTTTTCGATGACGAGCAATGCGGCGAGCATAGTTCGCAGCTCCTCCCGATTATTGCTGTAAGCGATCTGCATCTGGATTTTTGGTGATGCCCCTTCCCTGCCAACGCGGAGCTGGAAGCTGAGAGTCCCGTTACGGTAGACCAGCTTACCCTCGAGTTGAAGGTCATAGGTCGACTCGCTGCTGACGGTCGCCCGGAAGATCAGCCTGCCCTGGCGATCGAAATCGTATCTCCCCTCGATACCAACGGTGAGGACTGTCCCCTTATTCTGGCGTTGGTCGCGGTGGCGGAGCGTAACCTGACCGGTGAGCAGAAACTGGTTACCGGCGTTTCCGCGGCGCATCAGCTCACCGCTGAAGTCGGCAAGGAATTGTCGGCCACTGTTTCCGAGAGTAAGTTCAAAACCGGCCTCCTTTGAATTCCAGCGATGGCGACCGTTGATTGTCAGGGCGAGCTGTTCCCCCTTCTGGTCTGCAAACCAGGCAAAGCCGACCGTGACCGCCTTCAGTCGGCCGGCAAAGGCGATGGCGAACTCGGGATGATCGGGCGAACCTCCGACGCGACTGCGAAAGACGAGTCCGCCAGTCTCCGGCGAGATATCCCAGTGGCCTTTGAATTCGATCTTCGCCCGGGTCGGAATCCGGCTCGGCCGACCCGTCAGATCATTGCGTGTCCGCGCCGTGAATGTAAGCAGATCGCGGGCGTCAAAATCGCCGACAAGATTGCGGTCCGCCGTCAGACGTGAGACTCCGTCGATCCCCTTCTCACCACTTATCGTCGCCTCGCCCCCACCGGCAAGATCGACGACCAGATCGGCCGTCTGCTCCGCAAAACGGAGCTTGCCATATACCGTCAGGCGGCTGGTGAGCGGAGTTCCGTCATCATCAAACAGCGTGTAGTTGAGGTCATTGCCATCATCGACCTCGATGCGGCCAGGCCAGACACACGGTTCAGATTCGGTTCCACCGTTGGCGGCGGCGGGGATGATCGACACGAGCTGGTTGTATTCGTTGAAAGAGTGCCTGACCGGGACAGGCGGCTGGTCGACATTATCGATACGATAGCGAATCAGATTTTCCGCCAGCTCGGCGCCGGTCGATTTCGTGCGCCAGGTTCCCCTGACGACCGGTGCGCCGCGAACGATCACCGCGACGGTTCCGTCGGCCTGGAAGAGGCGTGCCTCTCCGTTGAAGTTCAGTTTCAATCGCCTCATATCGAGCTCTCCATCAGATTAGTCAAAAGCTGAGTCCCACGGACGTTATCAGGGTTCCAGAGCGGTGCAGCCGCGACTGCGGAGAGAATCCGTAGCCGATCGACAGGTTGAGTCTGCGTCCGGCTGATCCCGCCGGCAGGTCACGCAGTTCAAGTGCCGTACCGTATCCGACCGCACGCTGGCCGGTGGCGAGGCCAGTGACGCGCGCCCGATCGATGAAGCCTTTCAGGTAGACATTCGACAGATCGAGTCCATCGTTGCGACCGGTTCCGCGCCAGCCGAACGCGCGGCGAAGGGCCGCCAAGCCGACTCCGAATTCGGTCTGACTCATCTTCAGGCGTCGCCCGATCGACTCTCCATCCTCGATTCCGCGCAGGACACTCGGACCGCCAAGCCGGAAGAGTTCAAAGACCGGGGTCGCGGCGCTGCTCCAGCCGGCCCCCTCAATGTGGCGCAGCAGCAGGTCTTTCGGCGTACTCAACCCAAAGATCACCTCGCCCTGCCCCGTCAGCCAGATCCGGCCATAGCCATAATCCGCGCCCCAAAGCCGCATCCCACGCTGGAGACGCGTTTCAAACGAAAGTGCATAGTGACTGACCCTGCGGTGCGGCGCGGGTTCAAAATCACGCGTCAGACCTCCACGCAGGTTGATGGCAAGGTTGGCGACCTGTGACCGTTCGGCAGTGAGGCTCGCCCCATCGAGACCTGTCAGGCTGAGCAGGGCGGTACGCTCATCGATCGCCAGATTACGATGCTCGAGCAGCAGATCACTACCAAACGATAGTCGCATCCGCGCCGGTCCGCCAGACTGTTCAGGACTGTCATAGCCAAAAGTGAGGCGCGCCGTCGAGTCCGATTCGCGGACAGCAATCGCCTGTGGCATCAAATTGCCGTAGCGGCGGTCACGATCGCTCAGATAACTCCAGTCGACACCGATCGATTTCAGTCGCCAGCCGCTGCCATCCCGGACGGTGAACTGGCGATTCAGCCCGACACGCAGCTTGCGCACCTGCGCTCCAGCCGAAAAATCGAGCGAGGCGTCCTCGCCCAGATTGAGCAGTCCCTGCCCGCTCAACCCGAAACTCCCCATCAGCCGCTCCTCAACCGAGAAACTGCCTCCAGCCTTGAGCGCGATGGCACGATCCGGCGGGAGTTTTCGCAATACCTCATAGCGAAGGGACGGTGCGGCAACATAGCCTGTTCGATCCATATCATCAGGATTATCCGGATCCGAGCTGAGCCCGGCCAGCGATCCGACGATCTGGCACGGTCCGGTTCGATCCCGGGCCATGCCCTCACCGTAACAGAGCAGCGCCTCGTCACGCTCCACCTCATCGCTGGTGACGATTCGACCCGGACGGGCGGCGAAACGCGACCGGAAACGCTCATTCAGCTCACGCTCTGCCTTTTCGCGCAGACGCGCCAGTGATTCGCCCGTCGCCGTCCGCGTGTACTGACGATCGAGATGATCCGGCGCGACACGGACACTGACGTCGCGCACCAGCTGGAGTCCGCTGACAAATATGATCCAGGTCGGACCGCCATTGACGCCGCACTGCCCATCACAGATCTGCGAAGCACCTCCGCCTTCAGTCAGCCCCGCACACCCAGCTTCACCGTTGCAGAGCCTGAGCCCGGCATCGAGCCGCCCCCACGAAACCCGGCTGTCGCGCGCATTCAGATCATAGTGCTTTCTCAGACGCTCCTCGATCCGCCGTGCCACCTGCTTCGTCTGCGGATCGTCAGGGCAATTTATCGCCACACTCCCCGCCTCGTCAAAGAGCCCCTCCTCACGCGCAAAACGCAGCGCCTCGCCGGCGACGCCACGCAATTCATCGATCACCCGCTGCCGTGCCGCCTCCTGACCATCGATCGCCCCGTCAGTGCCCGCATTTTGCAGATCCTGCGCCGTAAAGCCCAGGCTGATCGCCGGCCCATCCTCGCCTTCCTGAAGGCAAAGCCGCTCACCCACCCGCGCCCCACTCGCCGTCCGAATCTGAAGCTGAAGGTTGAACCGCGTCGTCACCACCTTTCGTGGCGTGTAGACGAGACATAATCGCCCTTCATAACTCATCCCGGCCCGCGCTGGCCGCTGCTCGAGCTCCGGCGGCAGCACGATGTTCAACTCGACGTCGTCGTTCTCCGCCACCAGAACCCCATCAAACCGGCAGCCTGCCCCAAATCCACAGACCGGGCGCTTTTCACGCAGTGCCGCAATCTGGCCAAGCACACGCTCACGCAATTCACGATCGCCGATCATCACCTCGCCAGCTTCCGGATACCCGTCAAGAGACCACTCCAGCTCACCACCACGCTCCGCCGGACCGGATCTTGCCCGGACACGGATACACCCGGCCAGCTTCTGCCCGGTCGCCGCCTCCACCTCACGGCAATCACACCCACTACCTGTATAAATTTGAGCGCCAGCCTGGACCGATAAGGTCACGACTGCAATCAGCGCCAGAATGAGTCTGACCAGCATAGTTTTGAATAATGAGAGAGACGGAAGTTTCACCCGCATCACCATCTGCCGTTCAGTGCCAGCCAACTGCCAAAATCGGCCCCCGCCGACACGGCACGCCAAACGCCGGGCGATGATTCACAACACACGGCGTTCAATTTGCTGTTTAATACGTCGATAAGTCGATACGTCGATAAAATGTGGAGAAGACCGGAGGGTGGAATCTTAGCGAAGGCTTCGCGCAATTCGAAATCCAATGATAAAGCCGCGATAACCCGGCGCGTCATAGCCGCGGGCCGTCGAGCGACAATTGACCGCCGGATCATACCAGCCGCCCCCGCGATTGACACGAAACGAGGCGCGTATGCTGTCGACCCACGGCCGCCCATCCGTCGGGGCACTATCATAACTGCCGTGGAAGTCGTCTTCACACCACTCCGAAACATTCCCGTGCATGTCATACAGCCCCCACGCATTGGGCTTCCCGAGCGATCCAACCTCGACCGTCTTACCACGATAGCGCCCCTTCCGCCCCTGTGGCGGATGGTTTCCGTCGTAGTTGACGATGTCGGTACTGATCGTTTCACCAAAAGCGTATGGGGTGGTCGTTCCGGCCCGTGCCGCATACTCCCACTCCGCCTCACTCGGAAGACGATAGCCCCCCGTACCGCTCAATCCGAGCTTCTCATTGAGCCGGCGGCAGAACTCGCGCGCCTCTTCCCAGCTCACGTTTTCGACCGGCAGGCGGTCACCCTTGAAATAGCTCGGGTTGGCGCCCATAACCGCCTTCCATTCCGCCTGGGTCACGGCATAACGCCCAATCAGGAACTCGCGAATCCGCACCTCGTGCTGGGGTCCTTCGTCGTTGAAGCTGGCCTCGTTTCGCCGTGGCGCCCCCATCAGAAATCTCCCGCTGGGAATCCGCATCATCTCGAGCAGACATCCGTTCCCAAGGTCCTCGCATTGCGCGTTCGGATCCGGCGCGGGCGCCGGCTGCGGACGCGCCGTAAGCAGCCCGCTCAAAAGATCCGACCATCGTGTTCCCGATTTCTCGACCTTCTCCTCACGCTGCGAGACCGCGCGCAGCGCGTCCCGCATCTGCCCGGCCGAACGGTAGCGCCGCGTCATGTCTTTTTCAAGCGCGCGCTCGATGATCGATCCAAATTTTGAGTTGAGCTGGTCCGGCAGCGGAACTACCGGATCGTTGATCACCGCCCCCATCATCGAGGCCAGATCGTCCCCGCTGAATGGAAGCCGTCCGGTCAGCATCTCGTAGAAGATGACACCCGCCGCCCAGAGATCCGTCTGCTCAGTCCGCACCTTTCGGAACGTCTCCGGCGCCATATACGGCAGCGACCCGGCAATCGTGACGCTGCTCGTCATCGAACTCAGCACTCGCGCCAGTCCAAAGTCAGCCAGCCGCGGAGTCTCCATCTGCAACAGAATATTGGCCGGCTTCAGGTCGCGGTGAATGATCTCCTGCCGGTGAAGATGCTCGAGCCCGGAGAGTATCCCAATCATCATCTCGACCGCCGCTTCCATCGACGGCGCCCGTCCACCGTGCCGCTCCAGCCAGTCGAAGAGCGATCCGGTCTGAACATATTCACTGACAATTATCAATTGCCCGTCATAAACCCCGGCCTCGATCATCGTCAGGACATTCGGATGCCCGCTCGCCTTCATCCAGACCTTCGCTT
>JBEIMN010000022.1:0-13525 GCA_040378705.1 Acidobacteriota bacterium | reverse complement strand
TTAAAGGGTCTCAAAAGGCCTCAACGGTCTCAATAGGCCTCAATAGGTCTCAATAGGCTTGGCCTGAAGAGACTGGCGTCTGGTGGTGGCTTTAAAATAGTCGCAACCTTGAGCGCCCAATGGCAGTACAGTGCCTTGAATGCTATTTTCAGGGAGGGGCCGACACGGAAAAATCTATGAGAGCATATCTGCGAATCGTACTATTATTGGCAATGATCATTCTGATGGTGATGCCGACGCTCTTCGAGCGGGCAGGCCGTGCGCAGTCACTGGCGAAGGTGAAGAGCGGGAGTGACTGGACGGACGCGCGCGGGCCGACACGGGACGGGATCTCACCGGAGAAGAACCTTCCGGAGAAGTGGTCCCCGAGCGGTGAGAACCTGCTCTGGAAGGCCCCGTATGGCGGGCGTTCGGCGCCGATCGTCATGGGCAATCGGGTCTACCTCTTCAACAGCGCGGGTGAGGGGCCGTCGATGCAGGAGCGTGTCATGGCGCTCGATGCGGAGACGGGAAAGGTGATCTGGGAGTACCGTTTCAACGTCTATTCATCGGATGTGCCGCCGCGCCGGGTGGCGTGGTCATCGCCAACGGGTGATCCGACGACGGGAAATATCTACGCTTTTGGAGCCTGCAATGAACTGGTAGCCCTTTCGCCGGCAGGCAGGCTGCTCTGGTCACGGGCGGTGACAGACGAGTTTGGGGCGTGGACCACGCACGGTGGGCGGACCGTTTCGCCGATCATTGAGGGCGAGCTGGTGATTGTCAGCACGATATCTGAGGGGTGGGGCGACAATGGGTTGCGCCGCCATCGTTACTATGCTTTCGACAAGCGGACCGGCGCGACGGTCTGGATCAGCACACCGGGGGGACGCCCCTTCGACACGACCTATTCGACGCCGGTGACGACGACCATCAACGGGATGCGGCTGATGATTGCCGGAGCGGGAGATGGAACCGTCAACGCGCTGAAGGTCAACACGGGCGAGCCGGTCTGGACATTTGGCGTCAGCAAGCGCGGGGTCAACCCCGGCGTGGTGATGAAGGGAAACCTGGCACTGGTCTCACATCAGGAAGAGAATCTCGAGTCGAATGAGATGGGACTCCTCGCGGCGGTCGATGCGACGGCGAAGGGAGTGGTCAAGCCGACGGATGTCAGGTGGTCGCTTCGCGACAAGCAGCTTGGTCCGTCGTCACCGGTGGTCGATGGCGATCGTTATTACCAGGTCGATGCGAGTGCGAATCTGCTGGCGTTTGACGTCAATAATGGAAAAATGCTCTGGGAGCAGAAGCTCGGGACGATCCAGAAGGCCTCGCCGGTCTTTGGCGATGGAAAGATCTATGTCGGAACCGAGAATGGCAAGTTCTACATTCTGAAGCCGGGGCCGACGGGATGTGAGATTCTGGATGGGGACGAGTTGGAGCCGGGGATGGCCGTCGAGCAGAAGACAGAGGTTGGTGACGACCTGATCGCCTCGAATGAGCAGATCCTTGGATCGGTGGCGATTTCGCGTGGCCGGGTCTACCTTGTTTCGACCAAGCATATTTATGCGATTGGCAAGCGGCGGAATGCGGCTTTGCCGCCAGTTCCGGTCAGTGTCGATGTGCCGCCGGCGGGAACGGCAGTGGCACATGTTCAGGTTTCGCCGGTCGATTTCGTGGTCAGGCCAGGCGAGGCGATGGCGTTGAAGGTTCGGCTGTTCGACAATCTGGGCCGGCTGATTCGGGAAGAGCCGAACGCTGTCTGGTCGCTCGAAGGGATGAAGGGGAAGTTTGCCGGAAATCTCTTCACGCCGGCGGTCGATGGTGGCGTGCAGGCTGGTAAGCTGAAGGCAACAGTTGGCGGGTTCTCCGGGGTCACGAACGTGCGAGTAATTCCGTCGCTGCCGCTGAGTGATGATTTCAGTGGTTATGCGGTTGAGGCGATACCATCCTCCTGGATCAATGCGACGCCAAAATATGCGGTGCGCGAGCTGGAGGGGAACAAGGTCTTGCTGAAGAAGTCGGACAATCCGGCGTTTCAGCGGGCGCGGACCTTCGTTGGACCGGCCAATTGGTCAGACTATACGGTTGAGGCGGATGTGCGTGCGGTCGAGAAGCGGCGCCAGCTGGGCGATGCCGGCATTGTCGCACAGCGCTACCAGTTGACGCTTTTCGGGAATGGCCAGCGGATGGAGCTGTCGTCATGGCAGATCGAGCCCAAACGGGCGATCCGCAAGCCTTTTGCCTGGAAGAAGGACACGTGGTACCGAATGAAGCTCGAGGTTCGAAACCTCGCAGGCGGCAAGGTACAGGTTCGTGGAAAGGCCTGGGCGACGACTGAGAGTGAGCCGGCGGAGTGGTTGATCGAGCACGTCGATCCGATCGGGAATCGGCAGGGAAGCCCGGGGATCTTCGCCTATGCTCCGAACGATGTCTTCTTCGACAACCTGAAAGTCACTCCGAATCGATAAACCAAGGATTGGAAAGTGAGAAGCAAGATGAGAGAGATCAGGAATATGCGGCAATTGAGGCCTTTTTTGGCCCTCCTGGTGCTGGTGGGATGCCTGGCCATCGCGGGCATTGGACCCTCGGTCTGGTGGCCATCGGTCTGGCGTGTGGGTGCATCCGATCCGCTGCCGGGTGGAGCGAGCGGCGAGGCAAAGGCGGGAGGTGACTGGCCGATGTGGGGTGGGTCTGGCGATCGCAATATGGTCTCCAGCCACAAGGGGCTGCCGACAAGCTGGGACATCGAGAAGAAGGTGAACGTCAAGTGGGTCTCGACGCTTGGTTCGCAGAGTTATGGTAATCCGTCGGTTAGTGCTGGGATGGTCTTCGTCGGGACCAACAACGAGGGGTTGCGTGATCCGAAGCAGCCGGGTGATCGCGGCGTGGTCATGGCCTTTCGTGAAGCCGATGGCGAATTTATGTGGCAGTTGACGCACGAAAAACTGGCTGCCGGGCGGGTCAATGACTGGCCCTATCAGGGGGTAGCGTCGTCACCGCTCGTCGATGGTGATCGGGTCTACTATGTTTCAAACCGGGCGGAGCTGATCTGCGCCGATGTCAATGGGTTTCACGATGGTGAGAACGACGGTCCGATCCGGGATGAGAAGTTTGCCGGTAAGCTGGACGGCGATCTGGTCTGGAAATTCGACATGGTCGAGGAGGTTGGCACCCATCCACACAACCTCGCCAACGGCTCACCGGTAATTTACGGTGATCTGATCTTCATCAACACCTCGAACGGGCAGGATGAGAGCCACGTCAACATTCCCTCACCGAAAGCGCCGTCGATGATTGCGATCAACAAGAAAGATGGCAAGCTGGTCTGGGAGGTCAACAATGTCGGCGAGAAGATACTGCACGGGCAGTGGTCATCGCCGGCGGTTGGCAGGATTGGCGATGTCGTCCAGGTGGTGGTTGGTGAAGGTGACGGGAACGTTCGTGCGTATGAGGCCGCGACCGGCAAGGCGCTCTGGTCGTTCGATACGAATCCGAAAGAGTCTGTCTGGCCGAAGACGCGCAACGAGATCATCAGCACGCCGGTGATCTTCGAGAACAGAGTCTATATCGCGAATGGGCAGGATCCGGAGCACGGCGAGGGGGTTGGCCACCTCTACTGTATCGACGGGACGAAGCGCGGGGATCTGACGAAGGATGGGCTGGTCTGGCATTTCGACAAGATCCGGCGGTCGATCTCGACCGGGGCACTGCACGAGGGATTGCTCTACTACTCCGATTTCAGCGGCTTCCTGCATTGCCTGGACGCGAAGACCGGGAAGGAGCTTTGGCAGCACGATATGTTCGCGGCGATCTGGGGCTCACCGGTGGTGATCGATGGCCGGGTCTATCTCGGGGATGAGGATGGCGATGTAGTGGTGCTGCAGGCGGGGCCGGAGAAGAAGCTGATTGCAGAGATGAATATGGGGAGTTCGGTCTATGCGACGCCGGTGCCGGCTAATGGTGCGCTCTTTATCATGAATCGGAACCAGCTCTTCGCGCTGGCGATTCCGGGAGCGAAGGCGGCAGCGAAGTAGTCTGTTTCAGAAAAATTGGTGCGGGAGTCTGTTCATTCCAGGATCGGGCTCCCGTTTTGTTTTTACACGGTTTGTTTTTTATAAAAGAGTGGGAGCATGGAGCATTCATTCGACATTCATCCCGGGCCGCGGCTGGTCTTTGGTTTCGGGATGCTCGAGCGTCTTGGTGAGCTGGCGCAGGAGTTGGATTTCAGCCGGACGCTGCTGGTGGCGGATCGGGGGATGGTCGATTGTGGTTATGCAGATCGTGCGCGACGATTGCTTGAGGGAGTGGGGATTGGTGTCGTCCCATTCCACGAGTTTGGCGAAAATCCGGATGTACGGCAGGTCGAGGCAGGGCGAGTGGTTGCGGAGGGTGAGCGTATCGACTCGATTCTGGCATTGGGAGGTGGCAGTTCGCTCGACTGCGCGAAGGGAATTAATTTTGTGCTGACGGGGGGCGGAACGATGGTCGATTACCGCGGGCATGGAAGGCTCGCGGAGCGTGCAAGTCACCGGGCAAGCCCCCGGGGAATTCTGAGGATGCTGCCGATGATCGGGGTTCCGACGACGGCCGGGACGGGGAGCGAGGCGCAGAGTTATGCGTTGATCAGCGATGATGAGACACACACCAAGATGGCGTGTGGTGATCAGCAGGCGATGTTTCGGATTGCGATCCTCGATCCGGAGCTGACCCTGACGCAGCCGCGGCGGGTGACGGCGGTGACGGGATATGACGCGATATCGCACGCGATCGAGTCTGGGGTGACGAGGGCGGGGAATGCGGTGTCGCGACTTCACGCGCGAGAGGCGTGGCGGCTGCTGGATGCGAATTACGAGCGAGTGCTTGCCGAGCCGGACAATCGTGAGGCGCGGGGAGCGATGCAGCTTGGGGCGTGGCTGGCAGGCGTGGCGATCGAGGGGTCGATGCTTGGGGCGGCTCACTCCTGCGCCAATCCATTGACGAAGAATTTCGGGACCCCGCACGGAGAGGCGATCGCGGTTGTGCTGCCGCACATCGTGCGATGGAATGGGGTGGTTGCGGCCAGCCTCTACGCTGAGCTGAGTTTGCCAGGTGGTAATGGGCCAGATGCCGGAGTGGCAGAGGTTCTGGCGTGCCGGCTTGAAGAGTTGCGCCGGGCAGGCGGGTTGCCGGAAACTTTGAGTGCGGTTGGGGGGCAGGATTCTGATCTGGAGATGCTTGCCGACGAGGCAGCGTCGCAATGGACTGGTCGGTTCAATCCGCGTGACTGGAGCCGCGAGGGGGCGATGGAGATCTATCGACAGGCATTATGAGAAAGATTTGCGTGATGACACTATTCCTGATCACGACGCTGCTGCTGGCAGGCAGCTACCAGATCGTGGTCGAATCGCAGACGACCGATTCCTGGCCGCAGTTTCGGGGGAACCTGCTGAATACAGGCGTTTCACCGACGACGGTTATCGGAGGTGACTCCGGAGGTGGAACTGGAAACGGGCCCGGAATTCTCAAAGTCCTCTGGTCGTATGATGCGGGGGATGTGATCGAGTCGTCGGCAGCGATTGCGGATGGCACCGCCTACGTTGGTTCCGGAAAGGGAGAGTTGCTCGCGCTCGACCTCTGGTCAGGAAAGCTGAAGTGGAAATATGTGACGACCGAGCCGATCGGTGAGTCATCGCCGGCGGTGGGTGGGGGAATGGTCTTCATCGGTGACCTGGTCGGGGTCTTTCACGCCGTCAACGCGGCCGACGGTCGTGGGGTCTGGAGCTACAAGACCGGTGGCGAGATCAAGTCTTCGCCGGTGATCGTTGGGGACCGGGTGCTGATCGGATCGTATGACGGATATCTCTACTGTTTTCAGCTCAGGGATGGAAAGACGCTCTGGCGTTTTCATACCGATAATTTTGTCCACGGAACGCCAGCCGTAGTCGATGGGGTGGCCTGGTTTGCGGGTTGTGACGAGATCTTTCACGGGATACGAATCGCGGATGGAAAAGAGGTTGTCAGCATGCCGGCGGGCGGGAATACGGCGGCCTCGGCGGCCTTTGACGGTCAACTGGCTTTTTTTGGCAACTTCAATAACGAAGTGGTCGGGCTCGATCTGAAGACGAAGCGGCGCAAGTGGCTCTACACCAATCCGACGCGCCAGTTTCCGTTCTATTCTTCGCCGGCGGTCTTTGGCGGTCGGGTGGTATTGGGTGGAAGAGACAAAATGGTGCACTGCCTCGATGCGGCGACAGGCCGGATGATCTGGACGTTCACGACACGGGCGCGTGTTGAGTCATCGCCGGTGATTGCCGGTGGACACGTCTATATTGGTTCGAATGATGGTCGTCTCTATGTTCTCGATCTGGCGAAAGGGACGAAAATCTGGGAGTACAATGCCGGCGGGGCGATCTCGGCATCGCCGGCAATCGCAGCCGGGCGCGTCGTCATTGGAGATCAGCAGGGAAGAATCTACTGTTTCGGGCGATGAGCCATCGCGCCACTGATTTGAACGGAGAATGGTGCTTATGAATAACAGGAAAGCGGGACGGATCTTACTGATGTTGCTGGTGGCCGGGTTGGCGATCGTCTCGACCGACCGGGCTCGAGTTGCGGCGGAGGGGAACGCTGAGCCGCTGGTCAGGTACAGGATCGATGCGCGATTGAAGCTCGACCGGGCGCAGCGTCCGGTCGAGATCGATGGGCGGCAGCAACTGACCTGGCTCAACGCTTCGACAGAGGAGGTTGGGGAGCTCCAGTTCCACCTCTACCTCAATGCCTTCAAGAATCAGAAGAGCACCTTTTTTCGTGAATCCGGGGGGCAGCTTCGTCGGGATACCTTTTCGAATGGGGAGTGGGGCTGGATCGATATTAGTGAGATGAGGATCGTCGGTGGCGAGGATCTGCGGCCACGGATCCAGTACATTCATCCAGATGACGAGAATGCTGATGATCAGACAGTGATCCGGGTTCCACTGACGCAGCCGCTGAAGCCTGGTGAGAAGATCGTGCTCGACATTGCCTTCAGCTCGCGTCTGCCGCGAGTCTTTGCGCGGACAGGTTACTGGGGAACCTTTGCCATGGTTGGTCAGTGGTTTCCCAAGATCGGGGTCTGGGAGCCAGTCGGGAAGGGCGGGCGGGCATCCGCCGGCTGGAATTGCCACCAGTTTCACGCCAACAGCGAGTTTTATGCCGATTTTGGCGTCTATGACGTCAATCTGACGGTGCCGGCGGTCTATCGTGGCCGGATTGGCGCAACGGGCGAGATGAAATCGGAGCGGGTCAATGACGACGAGACGATCAGCTACAATTTCCATCAGGAGAATGTGCACGACTTCGCCTGGACGGTCGACACACAATACGAGGTATATCGTCGAAAATTCAAGGCTGATCGCGAAGTGACATCGATGGATCAGGCAATGGTCGCGCGTCGTTTCGGCGAGTCGCTCGAAGCGGTGGCGCTGCGTGACGTCGAGGTGACACTGTTGTTGCAGCCGGAGCATCGGTCGCAGGTCGATCGCCACTTTCAGGCGGCATTCAACGCGATCAAATATTTCGGGCTCTGGTACGGGAAGTATCCCTACGACACACTGACGGTTGTCGATCCGCCCTACAACGCGAGTGGAGCGGAGGGGATGGAGTATCCGACACTGATCACGGCCGGAACCCGCTGGCGTGCCGGACTCGACCAGAATCCGGAGATGGTCATCGTCCACGAATTCGGACACCAGTACTGGCAGGGGATGGTTGCCTCGAACGAGTTCGAGGAGTCGTGGCTCGACGAGGGCTTCAATACCTGGTCGACATCGAATGTGCTCCAGGCGGCTTATGGAGACGATCGATTGCCGGTATCGATCCTTGGGATCAACTGGTTCTATCTGCCACTCTCACTTCCGCACCCCTACGAGAATCGACTCATGACGCTCCGGGGACGCTTCGATGACCCGATTCTGACCCCGGTCTGGAAATATTATGATTCGATGAGCTATTCGATAAACTCCTATCCGCGGACGGGGCTCGTGCTGGGGACGCTCGAGCGGTACCTTGGACAAGCGCAGATGGCGCGGATAATGCGGGAATATTTCAGGCGCTGGCAGTATGGACATCCGACTTCGACCGACTTCTTCAGGCAGGTCAGCGAGATGAGCGGACAGAAGCTGGACTGGTTCTTCGACCAGTTTGTCCGTGGAACGCAGACGGTCGATTACGAGATTTCAGAAGCGGAGAGCACGGTCATCGAGACCGACCTTGGCTTCATCGACAGTGAAGGTGGGCGGACGCTGGTGACGAGCGCGAAGGATGCGGCGCCGCGATGGCGGACGAGGGTCTCGGTGCGGCGCGCGGGCGAGGCGATCTTTCCGGTCGATATTGAACTAAAGTTTGCCGATGGAAGCCGGATCGTCGGCTTACCGCAATCGCTGCGCGATGGTGTAATCGAGTATCGATTCGAGGATAGCCGCGACGGGGCTGTCTGGACGGCCAGCTGGCCAATAGCTGACCGATGGATGCGCATCACGCGGGAGACTCCGTCGATGCTGGTGCGGGCGGATGTCGATCCGTGGCGCAAGTTGCTGCTGGACGCGAACCTGACCAATAACAGCCGGCTTCGCGCGACGGGGCTCGCCCCGGCGGCACGATGGGCGACCGGGGCGCTCTTCTGGTTTCAGGTTGTGATGCAGTTCTTTATTGCCAGCTGAAAATGGGCCGTCTGGCCGGGGCCGTGAAAGGTGATGTCAATGTTCAGATCGTTCTATGTCGGGCTGCTTCAGGCGATACGATTGTGGAAAATGGGGCTCTTGATGATGGTCGTCAGCCTGCTGATGGCGATTCCGCTCGTTCTGCCGATATTCTGGCTGGTTCAGCAGACGACGCGAAACAGCGAGATGGCCGAGCGGATGATGGGGGATCAGATCGATCTTCTCTGGCTGACAGACCTGATTAACCACCAGTTCGCGGGGCAGACGCTCGAGTCCGTCGGTGGGCAGGTCGTTATTTCCCTCTGGATGGTCGGGTTGCTCTATCTCCTGATGCACACTCTGCTGACCGGCGGCGTGTTGAGCGTACTGATCGCCAATGACAGGCGTTTCAGGATGTGGGATTTCTGGGCCGGCTGCGGACACTATTTCTGGCGATTCTTTCGGCTGCTGCTCATTTCACGGTTGGTTTATGGTCTGCTGGTCGTCGCGGCCGTTCTGTGGCTGGCAAGTCTGAGCAATTTTGAGAGCGTCGCGACGGCGCAAACAACGGTCATTCATCGCCAATGGGCAACCGGCATCGTCCTTCTGCTGCTCCTGTCACTGGTCTCGATGATCTTCGATTATGCGCGAATCGGGACGGTGGTCAACAATTCGTCGGGGATGTTTCGGCAGACTTTGCGTGCTATCCGGTTCAGCTTCCGGCACCTCTTATCGACGGCGACACTCTACCTGATGGTCGCAGTGGTCGGGTTGGCAGGATTTGCCGGGCTGGTCGCGCTTCGCGGGCAGATCCGGCAGGCAGGCGTTGGCGGGGTGCTGCTGGCATTCTTTGTTGGGCAGGTTGCGATCTCGCTCCGCTTGTGGCACCGGGTCTGGTTCCTCGCCGCCGAGATCGAACTCTTCCGGCGGATCGGGGAGCGTAAGGCTCCATCACTCGAACTCTGCCTGCCCCCGGCGCCTGAACCTGAAGCGCCGGAGGTGGGTGAGCCGGAGAGTGGTGAGCCCGGACAGGGTGAGCCAGCAAAGAGTGGGTTCAGTCTGGCCGGCGGAGCCGAAGCGGATGAGCCGGCTGATTCCGCCGGAAAAGATATTCCTGTTAATAACTAATCACTCAGGCTCTGGTCAGGCTCTGGTCAGGCTCTTGTGACGTAGTTGACCAGCGTGCCGATAGGGTCGATCGTTATCCTGACCTCATCATCGGGTTCGAGTGTAAATTCGTCGGGTGGAACGATGCCGGTTCCGGTCAGCAGGAAGCAGCCGTGCGGAAACTCGTCCTCGCGGAACAGATATTCGACCAGTTCGTGGATCGATCGTTTCAGGTTTGAGAGCGGAGTCATCCCGTGGAACATCTGTGTACCCCGGCGAAGGATCTCGAGGACGATCTCGGTTTCAGGTTCGAGGGGCTCTTCACGGACGAGGATCGCCGGGCCGAGTCCGCAGCACGCACCGTAGACCTTGGCCTGTGGGAGATAGAGTGGGTTCTCACCCTCGATATCGCGCGAGCTCATGTCATTGCCGATCGTAAAACCGATAATCCTGCCGTGTGAGTTGAGGACGAGGGCCAGTTCCGGTTCCGGGACATTCCAGTTTGAGTCGCGCCGGATGCGAATCTTCTGGCCATTGCCGACGACGCGGCTCGGGGAGGCCTTGAAGAAGAGTTCAGGGCGTGGCGCATTGTAGACGCGATCATAGAAATCACCGCCACCAGCGGCCTTCGCCTCATCCATACGCGCGGTGCGGCTGCGATAGTATGTGACGCCGGCAGCCCAGACCTCCTGGCGCGAGATTGGGGCTTGTGCCTGTGTCAGTGGATCGAACTTTGGCAATCGATGCCCGCGACGTGAGAGGCTCGTCAGGACCAGTTCAAGGTCGCTGCGGTTGAGCAAGACGTCCCAGTCTGTCTCCGGGAGAAGATAGAACTCACCGCGATCCTCGATTACCGGCCCCTGCTGTGTTTTATATAATTTCATAATCTGAACTCCATTTTTCACTGATAAGTTGGATAAGTTTTCGTTTTTTTACAGGTATTCCAGACAGATCTACAGGCAGGTCGATCTTTGGGAACGGGTGGAAACATAGCACAGCCGACGGGAACATGGTAACCTCGCGCCGCAATCGACCGCGAGAAATTTATGCCAATCACCACGGTTTTGTGCGCGGGCACATTTGGCCCGGCCCATCTTTTGCTTGTTGGGTTGGTCATTTCAGAGAGGACAGGTTCGAATGAGAGTTCGTCAGCTTTCACTGCTGCTGCTGCAATCTTTATTGTTGATGTCGACCGCCCCCGTTGGGCAGGGTATTGGGCAGGGAGTTGAGCCGGTTCGGCGAGGAGTGGAGCCGGCGCCCGATCGCCGTGTGGACGAGGGTGAAGGGCCCTTCACGCGCCTGATCATTCGCGGGGCGACAGTGATTGACGGGACAGGTGCGCCACCGATCGGGCCGGTCGATATCGTGATCGAGAAGAACCGGATCGTCGAGGTGCGCAGCGTCGGGTATCCGAAGGTCGCGATCCGTGAAGCGGCGCGTCCGACCGGAGCGGTGAAGGAGATCGACGCGACCGGGATGTATGTCCTGCCGGGCTTTGTCGATTGTCACGCCCACATTGGAGGTGTGGCGCAGGGCACACCCGCCGAGTACGTCTACAAGTTATGGCTGGCGCACGGGGTGACAACGATCCGCGAGCCGGGTTCATTCAACGGCGTCGACTGGACGCTGCGCGAGCGTGAGCGGAGCGCGCGGAACGACATTGTCGCCCCGCGGATCTTCGCCTATGTCGGCCCCGGTCTCGGCTGGGAGAAGGGGCCATTGCGGACACCCGAGCTGGCTCGCCAATTCGTTCTCTGGGCGAAACAGAAGGGGGTTGATGGTTTTAAGATCATTGGCGATGGACCCGTCTACGATCCGGATATCATGAAGGCTTTTCTGGAGACGGCAAACGCACAGGGTCTTGGCTCGACGACGCACCTTGCCCAGATGGGGGTAGCGCGAATGAATATCCTCGCGGCTGCCCGGCTCGGCCTCCGCTCGATGGAGCACTGGTACGGACTGCCGGAGTCGCTCTTCACGGATCGGACCATCCAGGACTATCCGCTCGACTACAATTACAACGATGAATCGCACCGCTTTGGCGAGGCTGGTCGCCTCTGGAAGCAGGCGGCTCCGCCGGGAAGCCGGAAATGGAACGAGGTCATGGAGGAGCTGATCCGACTCAACTTCACGCTCGATCCGACCCTGACCATCTACGAGGCAAGCCGTGATCTGATGCGTGCGATGCGCGCTGAATGGCACGACCGCTACACGCTTCCCACCCTCTGGAAATTTTATCAGCCGGGGCGCGAGGCGCACGGTTCATACTGGTTCAACTGGACAACCAGCGACGAGGTTGAATGGAAGAACAATTATCGCCTCTGGATGGCCTTTATCAACGAATACAAGAATCGCGGCGGGCGTGTGACGACCGGCAGTGATTCCGGATTCATCTACAAGCTGTATGGTTTCGACTATATACGCGAGCTGGAACTGCTGCAGGAGGCGGGATTTCATCCGCTCGAGGTGATCCGTGCCGCGACGATGAACGGGGCATTGCTCCTGCATGAGATCAAGGGCCGGCCGATCGAGTTTGGGACCGTCAGGCCGGGAATGCTTGCCGATCTGATCGTCGTGCCGGAAAATCCGCTTGCCAATCTGAAGGTGCTCTACGGAACCGGGGCAATTCGGCTCAACGATCAGACCAATCAGGTGGAACGGGTTGGCGGGATCAGGTACACGATCAAGGATGGCATAGTCTATGACGCACGCCGGCTGCTTGCCGATGTCGAGAAGATGGTCGAGGCCGCGCGCCGCCAGTAGGTTGCGAAAAGAGACTGGGTGAAAAGAGACTGGGTGAAAAGAGACCGGACGGGAGGTTTGGTGATGAGCAGAATATTACTGGCGCTTTTGCTTTGTGGTGTCGCCACGGTGACGGATTTGGTGGCGCAGCCGATACCGATCAGCCTGCAGGCACGGATTTTGCAGCTCGAGGATGAGCGTAACCCTGGTGGGAGCGAGTTGACGGGGTTGTTGAAGAGTCGATCAGGTCTTGTCAGGGAGCGTGTCGCGCTGGCGCTGGGAAGGATCGGTGACCGGCAGGCGACACCGGCACTGATCGAGACGATGCAGCGGGATCGTCTCGATGCTGTGCGGCGGATGGCCGCTTTTGCCCTGGGCGAGATCGAGGATCCGGCCGCCATTGCGCCGTTGTTGAAAGTGCTGGACGACCGGAGCAGCTCGCCAGCGTTGCGAGCGCGGGCGGCGGAAGCGCTCGGCAAGATTCCCGGATTGCCGGATCGTGGAGCGATTGCGCAGGCACTGGTCAGGCAGTTGCCGGCAGCATCACAGGTTCTGACCAATGAGCAGTCTTCACTGGCTTCGCTGGTGATCACGGCCTTGATGCGTGTTCGAGCGGAAGAGGCGATCGGGCCGCTTGCCGCGATGCTTGGGGCGGAGCGGGCAGAGATCCGTGCAGATGCCGCCAACGCCCTCGCGAGGATCAGGTTGCCGCTGGCGGAGAAGCTTCCCGTACTGATTTCCAGTCTCGATGACCCGGATCCGGACGTGCGTGTGAACGTCGCACGCGCCCTTGGCGTGGCCAGGGATGCCCGTGCGTTTGAGCCGCTGATGGCGAAACTTGCCGAAGTCGGTGATGGGAACGACCGGGCTCAGGTGGCCGTGGTCAGGGCGCTTGGCGCGATTGCCGATTTGCGGGCGCCGGAGGGGGCGCCGGAGAGGGTTACAGGCGCGCTGGTCGCGCTTGGCCAGTCGGTTCTCAACGGTGTAAAGCCGGGCACAGTTGCACGCCCGGCCAGACTGAAGCTTCTCTTCGAGATTGC
>JBEIMN010000021.1:0-13646 GCA_040378705.1 Acidobacteriota bacterium | reverse complement strand
TCACCAGCCTGACCACCCGACTTCGACCCGATCTCCAGCCATCACGTGCGCGGGGCACTTCCACCAAAAAAATCGGAGAGCACCCCGGTCAGACCTCGTTTTGGCTTTTCCGGAGCCTTCTCCCCACCGGGTGAAACAGACTCCTCACGGCCACCTTGTACCCCTGCGAGCTTGCGGGCAATCGTTTCGAAGTCCTGGACGATTCGTGACTGCGTCTTTGAAAGAACCAGCGGTTCTCCAACATTGATCGACGACATTGCCGCCTGATAGTCATTTGCGATCGTCCCGAAGACCTGCGTCTCGAGAACCTTCTCAACCTGCTTCAACTCAAACTCCGGGGTGCGGCTGTAGCGGTTGACGACCACCTTGATCCGCTTCCGGTCGTACCCGAGTCGGCTGAAGATATCGAGCGTCCGCTTCGCGCCCCGAATCGACGGAATATCGAGAGTCAGCAGCAGAATCACCTCGTCCGCGGCATCCAGCGCGGCTATCGTGATCTCGTTCAGGATACGCGGGGGATCGATGACCACGAAATCGGCCTGCGACCGCAGCAGCGAGATCGCTTTTGTCACATGCTCGACACGGATGTCCTCGTCCTTTCCGATCTCGGTCGGCGCCGCGAGCAGTGAAAGGTTCTTCCAGCGGGTTGTAAGGTAGTTGGCGAGCAGCTGATCGTCAAGACGATCGAAATTTCTTACCACGTCGTGAATCGAGTAGTTCGGTTCAAGACCCATGTAGAGCGGCTGATCCCCCGCCTGAAGGTTGAGATCGACGACCGTCGCCTTTTTGCGGGTCAGGCGGGCCAGACTCGCCGCCATGTTCGCCACAAAAAAGGTCGTACCGCAACCTCCCTTGCTGGCATATACCGCGACGACACGACCAACTGTCGATTCTTCCGTACCACTCTGCTGCCCAATCTTGTCAAAAACCTTGGCGATTTCCGATTCATCAAATGGCTGACGAAGAAATTCGATCGCTCCACTTCGAAACGACTGCAGAATGACCTCCGGCGAATTGTCTTCACTTGAACAGACAACCGAGGTCTTGGGAAGATCCTGCCGAATCCGCTCGACAAGCTGGAAGGCGTGGGCCGGATCTCCACTGAGAAGCACCATCACTGCCTGCGGACGCAGACGCGCCAACTCTTCCAGCACCTGCGGCACATTGGGCAACTCCGCCACAATCGCCAACTGGGTACGGCTGGAGGTCCGCAAGCGCGTTCGCTCCTGCGGACTCAGACTTCGCCCAACCACTACAACCGAGATCGCTTTTGACACTGAATTTATTTCCTCACGTTCAGGCTCCTGACGAAACCAGCCAAACCACTGTAGCACCTTGAGTTTCGTCATGGCCTGATCTGCGTATCAACTGTGTTACTGCAACAACTGTGTCGCCATTGGCAACCAGGTGCGCCGAAACATCGTCTGCTGGTCGCTGTCAAAACTGGTCGCGGAGATCGGCGTCCCACCAGCAACTATTTCACGAACGAAGAACCCGACCAGTGTACCGTCGGAAGTCACGTCCTGCAGATAGAAAAAACCGATATTTGTAACCCGCAACTCGGTCGCGCCGGGATTCCTGATCAACTCGAATGGATTGAAAAGCATGATTGGAATGATCGTCGCGTGCGAATTTGGAGCGGGATAAACAACGCTGCGAACATAGCGGTACTGAGTAAGCGCGTTGACATCGACCATATCATTGGTTCGCGACTTCATTGAGGCAAGCCCGATTCGGACCTGCTCAAAAGCCGTGGCATTACCAGAATTGAATATGGGAAGCAGGTCACCAACGCGAACCTGGCCGCAGTAACCATAGTTTGCCAGATCGCCGATGCCGAGCGTCGACGAGGTGACCCGCGGCAGCATCGTCAGATCGGCGATTCGGTAATATTCACGACGAAGCTGAACGTATTTGCCCATAATCGTCCGCGTCCCGATATCGGACTGGACCGAGGTATCACGCAGCCCCGTCACCCAGGCGCCGGCGGTCGTCAGTGTATCGAGATATGGCGGTAAGTTTCGAATGCCGGCGGCAAACCGTGTGCGATAGTAGTCTCCCGGACGCTCCGGGAGCGGCGACGCGCCGCGGAGTGGATCTCCGACATACCTGACAGTATCCGTCGAATCAAAGAAGGTGTCGGGAACAAAGATCGGACGCCAGCACGAACCACTGCTGCCCGTCCCACCGTCGACCGGAAGGAGCGACGACTTCGCGATCGACTGGATCGAGGTCTTTGGGAGACCAAAAAGCCCGGCGAAAAGCAGCGAAAGCTCGACCCGCGTATCGATTCTGACCTGTGGCAGGTCGGTCGCCGTGTCGACCGTTACCTGGCCGGGCTCGATCACCAATTGATTCTGGTTGGCTGCTCCCGGCCCTGGTTCAGGATCGGAGTAGCGACGAACCTGGTTGTAAGAGCCATAGAGAACCGCGAGATCCCTTACCAGATCGGCCTGTTTCGACATCGACTGATCCGTCTCAATCGATGATCGAAGGGCGGATGCGCCCGCGAGTGCCGCGGCATCAACCCCATTCTGGAGCTGATTTCGGGCACTGAAGGCGTAGCCAAGGTCGATCGAGAGGGCGAGCATCCCAAGCATGATCGTGATCATCACCGCCGTCAGAACGAGAATAGTCCCCCGCTGGCTCTTCCAGTCTTTTTGGCCTTTTTGAGCTTTTTGAATAAGCTCTTCCTTCAGCCCCGATCCTGGCTGACGATCAATCCGGTTCCTGATTTTTATTGACCCCAGATTCATTGCTCTGTGACTCAACCAATTCCGATTCAGCCTCACCTATTCCGGTTTAGCCGGACTTCCCTTCCCACCGCTGAGATCCGATCCGGAGGGACCAATCACTGCGCTGGTCAACCCGGTTGAAGCAGCTTTTCCAGGCTGGCCCGCCGGAGCAACTGGCCCCTTTGCCGGCCCCTTTGCCGGCCCGTTTTCCGGTGAAGTCACAGGCTGAGCGGCAGGTTTCGCCGCCGGCGGGGCCACTGGCGCATCCTCCGGACGACGCGGAACCGAATGGCCGGACTGGCCCTCGATCGAGCTCGCCGGTGACATTGATGGCGACGAAGAGAATGAACCTGACTGCATCGGCTTCAGCTCACTGACGCCGGGCAGTCGTGGCAACTGGTCGGGATTGAGCGGCTCAACGATCTTGACCGTCGCCAGAAAGAGCAGCTCGGTCTCGTTACGCCGGAAACTGCGGCTCTTGAAAAGTTCACCCAGCAATGGAATGTCACCAAGCAGTGGGAACTTCGATATATTGACCTGTTCTGTATTGTCGATCAGACCGGCGAGCGCGAAGCTCTGACCGTCACGAAGCTCGAGCGTCGTCTTGGCCCGACGGACGCGAAGCCCTGGAATCGTGAATCCCGAAATCCGGATCGCCGCTGTCGTATCGAGACTCGAAACTTCCGGCTCAAGCTCGAGCCGAATATGATTCTCATCGATGATCGTCGGCGTGAACTGGAGCTTGACCCCAAACTCCTTGTAGACGATTGAGACCGCACTCTGACCAGATGAGACCGCCTGCACCACTGGAATCGGGAACTCCCCGCCAGCAAGGAAACTAGCCTTCTGGCCGTGCATCGCGATCAGATTCGGCTCCGCCAGAGCTCGCAACGCACCACGCGAATACATCGCATTCAGAAATCCCTGGATAATCGATCCGCCAACAATGCTGCCAACGAAGAGATTGATCGCCGGACTGGCGGTCAGATCGAGCAAAGACTGCTTGACCCCGCCTGCATTGGAGAGGCCGCCTCCACCAAACTGTGTCGGACCATTCGGACTGATATAAGTCGGAAGTTTTGAGTTCTGAATACCATAGGCTGGAGCAATCTCCCGAAGAATCTGCCGGTTGACCTCTGCAATCCGTACCTGAAGCTGAACCTGCGCCGCGTCGAGCACCGGACTCTTCAACAGGTTCGTTACCTTCAAACCTGCCGCCTCGATAATCTTCTGCGCATGCTCTGCCAGCTCGGGCCGGGTCACACTGCCGGAGAGAACGACCGAATTATTGGCCTGGCTGAGCTGGATATTCTCTTTCGGAAAAAGAATCTTGATCTGATTGTCGATCAACGTCAGATTGACCTGGACGTAGATGTCGAAAATCAGCATCCGTGGCGCACCGACGGGTGCCTTCTTTGCCCAGACGACCAGGTTGACCTGGCCAAAATTGAGACCGTTGACCATGACCTGACGCGTCGAGATCGGTACGACCTCCGCAACCTTCTCGCCCGAAATCGAGACGCGATCATAATCTTCGTCAAATTCGATCAGCCGCGACTGCCCAACCAGCACGTCGACCTTGATCGAAGTCTGCTGACCAGCAAAGGAGGCACGCTGGGCAGGTCGCTCCTGCCCCATTCCATTCACCGGATTCCCGACGATCAGCAGGAGAAGGACAAAGAGGCCCAGACACCCGGCGCGCAAGGCTTCCGGGGCTGGTCTGAACATAATGGCTAATTGGTGAAACATTGAATCTCCTGAATCGGTATTCTGAGACGCCTGGCCGGATCATTTCGATCGGCAGGCAGTCGAGCGCGAAATCACGGAACCATGACGACCCGTGAGCGTTTGGCACCCTCGATCAGTTCGATCGTCGGCCCGGCCGGTGCCGATTTCTTTGGCGGTGCCACCGGCGCGGTCGAATTCCCGGCAGCTCCAGCGCCGCCAAGGTTGATATTCCAGACTGGAGGCGTCGCCGCCGGAACTGCCGAACCTCCCGGCCGTCCCGAACCATTGCGGACACCCTCAACCGCCCGCTGCTCGAGCGCGACATCGTTCAGAACATCCCGCCGTGTCGCCCCGGGCGTTGTCTCGATCACCAGGTCGGTCGCATTCCGAATCGACAACTGGAGCCGCCCCTCCGCCTCCGCCAGTTTCAACTTCTCCGCCTGCGAAGGCGTGACCTCGAGCGTCACCGTATTGACCAGTGCCGGCTTGCCCTCAGCGCTATTCTTCATCTGCTGACCACCGGCAAGGACCCGCACCTTCTGCAAAATAACCTTCGATACCTGCCGCGCTCCATCGAGCTGCGGCTGCATGATCGCGATCACATCGACATAGGTTCCCGGCGAAACGAACCCGGCAACGCTGCTCGCCTCGTCGACACGAACAGAGACGGCGCGCATTCCGGTTGGCGTAATCCCGGAAAGTCCCGGCTGGGCTCCAAGCCCTGAAAGCTGCCGACCAAGCACCGGCGTTCGCGCCGGGATGTCGGCAATCGAAACTCGCCCGATCACCTCGTTCTCCTGAACCATCGCCTGATCCGGCAGCAACTCCTTCGGGTACCGAACCACAGTGATGTGCTGCGCCTCGATCTTCGTTCCAAGCGGGATATCGGTCGAGGCGATCACGACGCCAGTCTCCTGCTGCAGTTTGGCCTGTGTCACTCGCTGCTCAAGATAAAACTTCGCCGCATAGATCGAGACCAGCCCGAAAAAGACAGCGCCAGCGAGGGCCAGCAGGAATCGCTTATTCATTTCACTACTCCTTTTTTCCCCATTCTCTTACCGGTTACCAGATCTTCAATTCTGCCTGTATCCCAAATGATCTGGCATATCATCTGGTTCCAGTTTTTTCGGCCGGCGCCCGATCACGACTCTACTCTCACCTATTCGTGATCCATATAACAAGTCGCGCTCATACTGATGCCTGAGACCGGCGGCGGTGCACCGGCGGATTGCGGCGTGTCGAACATCCGGACAAAGATCGGTACCGGACTCTCGAAATTGTGATTAATGATAATGCCGACTCGCTGTCCCCGGGCTCCCTGACTGTAGTCGACCTCCGGTACGGAATCGTCTGCGTTGCCATAAATCCCATCATTACCCGCCCCAACCCGGACGACCCTGATAACTGTCTCTGCACCAACCGTCACTCCGGAGCTTGCCAGATAAGACCTGACCCTGCCAACCGCTGCGGTCTGGATGGCGCTCTCACTGCCGTAGGTCAGGCCTGCGCCATAGGGCAGAACCAGCAACCGCGCCCCCTCTCTTGCCGCGATCGTCAGCGCCTGCTTGACGGCGTAGGCACGACCGATCTCGATGATTGCAAAGACCATCGTCAGAAAAAGCGGAAGTACCAGCGCCAGCTCGACCATCGATTGGCCTGCTTCACGCCGGTAAGCTCTTTTCCTGATTGTGGTATGGACGGTCATCTCAGGTTCCACGCTTCATTGTGCAACTCGCCGTGACATCGAGATTGGCAAAACTGCCGGCAAAATTTCCAACCGGAAGCTGGATCGAATAAAGAATCGTCACGGTTACCGACTGTCGGTTATTGCTGACCAGGTCGAGCGAGTTCTGATACCCTCGCGCATCCCTGGAGAAAAAATAGACCTTGTTGCCATCAAATCCGTTGTTGCCAACATACTGCCGGACAGTCGGAACGACGTACCGCTCGAAATTTGTCGTGCCACTCTGATCCGGGTTGCAGGCCGGCGGTGAGCAGTAATTTCCGCTCCCAATCGGCGGGTTCTTCGCCCAGATTCGAGCTCCCTCGTATGCTGCTCCGTAAAGAACCATCTGCAGGTTGAACCCCTGCGCAATGAAGGTTACCCCAATCAGAAGCAGGAAGAGAACCGGAAAGATGAGCGCAAACTCCATCAGCGACTGTCCACTTTCGCCAAGCCGGCGGGTTTCACCAGGCCGGCGGGTTTCACCAGGCCGGCGGGTTTCACCAGGCCGGCGGGTTTCACCAATCCGGCGATGCAATGGAGAGTTCATGCTCTGGTACAACTTGATCATACTGGCGTCACTTACCGAAACCGGAAACCCATCAAACTCAAAACTCAAACTCAAACAACTCAGCGAATCTGATCATCGCTGAACGGCTCACTAACCATCCGATTAAAAAATGCCGGTTTAGAGATGTCAGGCCGGTTTAGAGATGTCAGAATAGATATCATAGATGTCCGACCAGAGAACCGAAAAATAGAAAGATAAGCGTTCCAGCTGTAAGCGAGACCCCGAAAGGCGTCCGCACCGAAGCGACCAGCGGATCGTCCTGAGATTCGAGTCTGATCGCATAAAGACTCAGGCCGGGAATGAAAAATCCGAGAAAATTCCAGAAGACCCGGCGGAAACGGAGCAAGGTCAGGCGAGCCTTGCGCTCCCTGACCACGAAGATAAGCGCCATCACCGGATAAAAAAGAACCGCTGCCAGAAGAACACTGACCGCCCCCCTCCATCCGACGAAAGCTCCAATCGCCATCAGAAATTTGACATCCCCGGCCTTCATTCCACCAACGGCATACGGAATCACCAGAAGAAGAAATCCCATCGCAATGCCTTTCAGGCCTCCGAGCGGACCATCGAGGTGTCCCCAATCTCGCTGAAAAAACCAGTGAAGATCAAAGACGATGCCGATCAGCATTGCCGGAAAGACCAGGAAGTTGGGGATTCGACGTTCCCGAATGTCAAAAAAAGCCACGGCCAGGACGAGAGCTACCAGAATCGAGGTCGCCAATTGTTCAGGCCAGGACATGTTACCACCGATCATCTAGGATCGCGTCTGATCACGCAAATAACGGGAAGCCGCGCGGCGAGGGGCAATCGAGTTGGCGGTTGATCATCTTCGTCCGATCGACTGCCTTCCCCCCTTGGCCGGTGCCATCAGCGGCAAACGGCATATTCAGGGGGAAGACCATCAGTCGTCGAGATATTATATTGCAGGGGCTGGTTTGTACTATTTCCGCTACTTTTCGTCGCGTACCGTTCGGTGACCGGGCGGAAAGTTTTGAGATATCCTGTCAACCGACCGTCCGTATTTTTCGAACTCGCGACCACCTCAGGAGATGCTGGCGTTCGCGGAGGACAAGCGGGTGTTGATCTTGCTGAAGATCGAGCTGATGCTCGTGCCCATTGTCGTCAGCACGAAGATTGCCGCGGCACCGATCAGCACCAGAAGAAGCGAATACTCAACGATGTCCTGTCCCTGCTCATCCTTAATAAAGTTCTTGATCATATATCCTCCAGTCATAGTCAGTCATAGTCACAGTCATAGTCACAATAATAGTAACGTTAGACTTGTTTAGTTAAAGCCAGTCTTGCCTTTAAAAAACTCTCCGGCGGCAATCCCGATCGTGATCATAAGAACGCGATTGAGAAGAAGTCGTTCAGAAAGTTTCCGGCAATTTTTCAAATCAGGTGGCCTGACCACCAGTGGTCCCCCGCATCAGGGATATCAAACACGGGCATTAGACTTTCGTCTGCTGAAAATGGTTGCGTGCGAAAATGATTTTTTAAACAAATCATTATCTTTTTAAATTATGAAATGAACTCGAATTGAACCAGGCCACCCCGAAACCTTTTCAAACCAAAATCTTTTCAAATTTTTGTTTAAATATGATCTGCCAAAATGTTCGGATCTCATTTTTTTTCAGATCTTCGAGTCATTAAATCTTCAAATAACATTGGAACACGGGAACACGGCTGACAGGACGGGGACAGCCCACAAAGGGCAATTCGCCTATGACCGTCCGGGCGCAGGTCGCACACGTCACGTGCACATTTCGGGGATCAGTGGAACGTGGGTCTGGAGGCAAGTCAGCCACCTGTTCAAATTTAAGCGGGGAAAGGCCGCCAAGCCGCACGAGGGATCGCCTGGTACGCCAGTAAATGTCGAAATTTCGACGTTTGCCGCATAGAAAACCTGAAAGCGTTTGAATAATAGCGGCAGTCAGGACAATCTTCAAGTAGAAACAAGGAACGAGCCGTAATCATCAGGATGACATCTGGTGATAATGGCGGACGCTTTTGGTAAGGTTGAGCTCAACGGGAACATGTTTGCCTAATGAGAGAGTCAGTCGGTTTTCAAAAATCAATATTACTGATCATCATCTGGATTTCGGTCGCGTTGCTGCTGAGTGCGGGGCGGCTATCGGGTGGAGAGTATGGCCTGCAGGGGGATCTGCCGCTTCATTATCATCTGACGCGCGAGATGATCCGGGCGATGAGCGAGTGGGAGATCTACCCGGGCTGGGCAGGGCTTCTCGATGGTGGGCGTGGCGACAGCTTCTTCAAGTTTTATCCGCCACTTTTCTACTGGTTGAGTTCGACGGCGCGCCTGGTCGCGGGGATTTCGATCCCGGGGTCGCTGAAGTTGATGACGGTGCTGATCCTGATCTTCAATCAGGCGACGGCCTGGGTCCTGGCGCGAAACTTTTATGGCTGGTGGGAGAGCGTGGCGGCAAGCCTGCTCTATGTGGCACTGCCGGGCCTGGCGTTGATTGGGCTCAACCGCGGATTTCTGCCGCAGGCACTGGCAATGGGATTTCTGCCGCTGGCGATCGCCGGTGCGGAGCGAATTCTTCGTGACGAGCGAGGTCGAAGAGCGGAGTTGATCTTCCTGATCGGGATATGCGGAGTAGTGTTGACGCATGCGATCACCGCCTATCTTAGTGCTCTCGCGATCGGCCTGCTGGTATTGACGTCATCTCCGTGGCACGACTGGCGGGTGATCATCAGGCTGGCCAGGACGGCCATTCTCGGCGGCGGGATGACCGCCTTTTTCTGGTTGCCACAGATTCTCGAGCTGCGGTTGATCCAGATCGGAAAGCAGGTGTTGCGGCAGGAGTATGGCGACTATCTGCTCTTTGCGCCGGCGGCAGGTGACTCCGTATATCGCCAGTCATGGCATGGGCTGAACGATGTCGCAAGTGGAGTGATCATTGCGCAGACTCTGCTGACCCTGATCGCATCGATCTTTGTTGCGCGAATAACTGCCGGAAGCAGTACGCGCGGGCGCCGGTTCTTTCCGCGGTTTGGCATTGCGACTTCGCTCTTTGGTTTGCTGATCTCCCTGCCGATGATGAAATCTGTCTGGCGGATGGTGCCAGGCCTGCAATTCATCCAGTTTCCGTGGCGGTGGCAGCCGATAACATCAGTAATCGGGGCAGTCCTGGTCGTTGCAATGTGGCGATATCGAAACAATGGTGGCAATGGGAGCACTGAACGACCGACAACAGAAGGCTGGTCGGGGATGGGGCGGATGGTAACGGGAACTTTCTGCGTTGGATTGCTGGTAGTCAGTATCTTCCTCACGTTCCAGCTCTGCCGGCCGTATAGTCGCGGGGGATGGAGCGGCGGGATTGAAGCTGCTGACGGAGACGGGGCCGGCCAGTTCACTCTCTTACGAAGAGGCAATGGCGATGCAGGACCGTGGCGACCAGGGTTACCTGCGATACACTGCCAACCAGGTCTATTTCCGTCCACTGACCGCCGAGACGAGAATTTTTTCAGCGGTCGATCGTCCCGGCAGTCTCGAAGTGGTTAGCGGAGAGACGCAGATCGAGGAGTTGCTACTCCGGATCAGGCACCGTCGTTTCAGAGTTCGGTCAGGGATTGGCGGGAGAGTCCGGCTGGTAACCTACGCGCATCCGCATTGGCAGGCGCGGCTCGACGGAGAGCCGGTCGCGATTGAGACCGAACCGGGCAGCGGAATGATCCTGACGACGGTTCCACCTGGTGAACACGAATTGCGGTTCGACTATCATCCACCTCTCTATCCGGCGTGGATCTCCGGA
Source organism: Acidobacteriota bacterium (assembly GCA_040378705.1). Taxonomy (GTDB): domain Bacteria; phylum Acidobacteriota; class Blastocatellia; order RBC074; family RBC074; genus CAIOZW01. The sequence goes on along the minus strand of JBEIMN010000021.1, from coordinate 3,110 downwards.
TTCGCGTTGATGGTCGGCATGCTGAGCTTCCGAAGTCGACGACTCTGAATGGGTCGTGGTCCGTGCTATACTCCGCTCTATGATCGACGCCGCCGGCATATATCTGCACATCCCCTTTTGCAGCACTCGCTGTCATTACTGTAATTTTGCGACTGGTGGTTACGAGGCGGAGACAGCCGCGCGTTATGTCCGGGCGATGGCGATGGAGATCGAACGCTCAGCCGGACAGCGACCGGCGATGCGGGAAGTCGAGACGATCTATTTCGGTGGTGGGACGCCAACGACGCTCGGGGTGGACCAGTTGAAACGGCTGATTGAGCTCTGCCGCCGCCACTTCGAAATCGCGCCGGGAACCGAGATCACAGTCGAGGCCAATCCCGGTTCGGTTAATGCAGAGTATCTCGCCGGCCTGAAAGATATTGGAGTCAACCGCCTCAGCTTCGGAGTCCAGTCATTTGACGACGACGAGTTAAAAATGATTGGGCGCTCGCACAACAGCGATGAGGCGCGGCAGGCGATCTCCCTCGCACGAGCCGCCGGCTTCAACAACATCAGCCTTGACCTGATCGCCGGCCTCCCGGAGCAGAAAACGTCGACCTGGCGGCAGAACATCGCGGAGATATTCGCGCTCACCCCAGACCATATCTCAGTCTACCTGCTCGAACTTTACCGTGACGCCCCCCTGCAGCACCGGATCGAGCGCGGTGAGTTGCAGGCGATCGACGACGAATCGACAGTCGGAATGTACTATGACCTGGTCGACGAAGCGGCGCGGCAGGGTTTCGGGCAGTACGAGATATCGAACTGGGCACGGCCGGGATTCGAATCACGTCATAATCTGAAATACTGGACCGGTGCTCCGTACTGGGCCTTCGGAATTTCGGCCGCCGGCTATGATGGGCAAACCCGCTGGTCGAACACACGAAACATCAACCATTATCTGGAACGGATCGAGCGGGCAGAGAGTCCGATCGACGAAGTGATCGCGCTGACCGATGATGATCGGCAGAGCGAGGCAATCTTCCTGCAGCTCCGTTTGCGCGAGGGGGTCGACCTGCCTGAGCACGAATCGCGCTTCGGAGTCGACGTCCTGAAAAGGTATGAACCGGAACTCGAACGACTATTCGATGCCGGGCTGATCGAGATCGCCGACTCCTGTCTGCGAATCACGAGGGCCGGAAAGGTGCTGGCGAACGAGGTCTTTGCGGCCTTCATTTGAGGAATATGAAAATTATCGATCTGCGCAGCGATACAGTGACGAAGCCAACGCCGGCCATGCGTCGGGCGATGGCCGAGGCAGAGGTTGGCGACGACGTCTACCTCGAGGATCCAACCGTCAACCGCCTCCAGGAACGTGCGGCGGAACTCTTTGGCAAAGAGGCAGCACTCTTCGTGCCCACTGGCACGATGGGCAATCAGATCTGCGTCAAGCTCCAGTCACGACCAGGCAGCGAGGTGATCCTTGAGGAGCGAAGCCATATCTATAATTATGAGATGGGGGCGGCGGCGGTCCTTTCCGGAGTCACTTTCCGGCCGGTTCGCGGCGATAACGGCATCCTTGCCTGGAACGATATCCGTCCGGCAATCCATCACGGCGCACCATACTATGTCACACCAACCTCGCTGATCACCCTCGAGAATTCGCACAACATGGCTGGCGGCGCAGTCATGCCGGTTGAGACGATCCGTGAAATCTGCGACGGCGCTCACGCCCTCGGCATTCCCGTCCACCTCGATGGTGCGCGGATCTTCAATGCCGCGGCAGCACTCGGCGTGACGGTGGCTGAGATTGCCGCGCCGCTCGACACGGTCATGTTCTGCCTCTCGAAGGGGCTTGGGGCGCCGGTCGGTTCGCTGATCGTCGGCCGGCGTGAGCTGATTCGCGAGGCGATCAGCCTTCGCAAGCTGCTCGGTGGCGGAATGCGTCAGATCGGAATTCTTGCCGCTGCCGGCTTGATCGCGCTCGAAGAGTCACCCGCCCTGCTCCGGCTCGACCACCAGCATGCGCGTCGACTGGCCGAGGGGCTGGCCGAGATTCCGGGTGTGGCCATTGACCCGGCACGCGTCGTAACCAATATCGTCATCAGCGATATTTCGGGAACCGGCTGGACGACCGGCGACTTCGCGGCCGCGCTCAAATCGCGGGGAGTTCTCGCCAATGGGATCAGTCCGCGGGAAATGCGATTTGTCACCCACTGCGATGTCAACTCGGAAGAGATCTGGGAGACGCTGCGGATCATCACCGCGATCTTCAGTGAAGGGCGGGAGGAGCGTCGTGGATAGAGCCGGACTGATCATTGCCATCGACGGGCCGGCCGGCGCCGGCAAGAGCACCATTGCGCGCGGACTGGCCCGGCGTCTCGGCTATCTTTTCATCAACACCGGGGCCATGTACCGGACGATCGCCTGGAAGGCACGCGAAGCCGGAATCCAGCTTGACGACCGCGAAGCGATCGGACGGCTGGCGAAAGAGTCCGTGATCGAGCTGACCGGCCCGGTCGACGACCTGCGGGTGCTGATCGATGGCAATGACGTGACCAGCGAGATCGTCCACCGTGAGATCAGCGACGGTGCTTCGATCGTCTCGGCGATCCCGGCCGTCCGACGTGCGCTCGTCACCCGGCAACAGGAGATGGGCGCGCGGGGCGGCGTCGTGATGGAGGGGCGCGACATCGGAACGATGGTCTTTCCCGGCGCCGATCTCAAGATCTACCTCGACGCAACACCCGCAGCACGCGCCGCGCGCCGCCACGCCGAGGATCTCGCGCGAGGAACTGCGTCATCTTCGCTCGAACAGTTAAAGTGCGAGATTGAGGCTCGCGACACACGCGACAAAACACGCGCCGACTCCCCACTCGTCCAGGCCGCGGATGCCATCTATCTCGATTCATCCGCCATGTCGATCGATGAGGTAATCGGAATGATCCTCGCCCTCGTCCACCAGAAGCGATAACCGCCCCCTCCACAAAAGTACCTTCACGAGCGAATCACAGGATTCGGCAACGTTGCCGAATCCTGTCTTTTGCTAGTCCGCGCTATTATCCCTTTTCTGTCGGTGGTGCCATCTGAACCAGAACCGACCGCCAGACGGTCGTGAGCTAATTTCAGGT
>JBEIMN010000020.1:0-14048 GCA_040378705.1 Acidobacteriota bacterium | reverse complement strand
CGTGAAGAGCTCGTTCGCCTCGACGACCGTATCGCCATTGACCAACACCTCAAACGAATAGCCGGACGCGCCGGCGGCAATCGTCTGGCGGTTCAGTCGCCTGGAAACATAATCTGCTCCTGACGTGCCAGCCGCGCGCGCCGTCCCATCGACCGTCGCAATATCAAACGTCACGCCATCGATCCCCGCCGGCGCACTCAACCTGACGGTGAAGATAAATGGTGAAGTTCCGGCGCTACCCTCCGGGCGACTGACATCGTCGATCGTCAGAAAGGTTGCCGGCCCGCCGGCAGAGACGACCAGATCGTCGATTCCGACCCATTCATCATTGCCATTGGCGTTGGAAGTGATGATCCGAACCTGGACCAGCGGTCGATCCGCTGTCTCAGCTGGCAATATGACACTGACCGGAGTGACTCGCGTCGCAAGGCCCGGTCCACTTGTCGCGTCGGCAACAAACCCGGCCGGGAGGTTGATGAAATTTCCTGAATTGCCGATTCGATACTGGAGGGCTACTGGCTGAATGGCATCGTCCGCCGATCCATCCAGATCACGCAGATTGTAGGCGATGTTGAGATTCGAACTGCCGGTCGTGTCGAGGCTGAGCAGCAGATATGGGGCATCGGCGGTCGACGACCCCTGCAACGCAATCACCGGATCGGCGATTCCATCGAATTCGGCCACTCCGCCGGAACTGAGTCCACCGGGATTGCTCTGGTTGGCGATCAGATCCAGATCACCGGCAAGCGTGCTGGTTCCGGAGAGCAGCTGTGGGTCAGCCCCGATCGCCGTAGTCAGATTCTGACCCAGGTACCCCTCGATGCCCGCAATCCGGCTCCAGTCGTCGTTCGTGTTGAGCAGGGTGACTGCAGACCAGTTCTGGGCAAATGGCAAGCGCTGGGCCACGCCATCGGCTTTAACTAACTGCAAGGGTAACTGCAAGGGCAGCGGCAAGAGGGTCTGAATCGCAAGCAGCGCGATCAGCACAATCTGTCTAAGCAACCTGCAAGTTCCAGATAGACGCATAAATCCCGTATTTCCAGTTCGCAGGATGGACCGATTGCGGGCGTGATCCGCATCTTCAGTCCACGAATCCCCGAGGCTAAAGCACTCTGGGCACTCTGACTAATCTGACTCACCATCTGAGCGCAAAAATTTGGTTATCCGGTTATTCAGGGACTGCGGATCGTGGCTCTTCCGCCAGGTAACGATCCTTGAGATCGCGATAAGACTTTGCACTGACAGTCACCGCGCGGAGGGACTCTCCCGAAAGCTGCTTTCTGACGGTTGCCGGCGAGCCGACGGCCAGGGTCCGCGCCGGAATCCGCGTGCCGGGGGTGAGCAGACTCCCGGCGCCGATCATCGCCTGCTCCTCGATAACCACGTCTGGCAGAATGATCGCCCCCATCCCGATGACCGCTCCCGCCCCGATCGTGCAGCCTTCGAGCAGTGCACCGTGACCGACGGTGACATCTTCACCAATCAACGTCGAATTGGCAGAGTTGGCGTGAAGCACCGAATTGTCCTGGATATTCGCGCCACGCCCGATCACGATCCGGCCCTTGTCGCCTCGCAGAACCGCGCCAAACCAGATGCTCGCATCGTCGCCGATCTCGACGTCACCGATCACCACCGCGTTGGTCGCAATGAATACACGCTCCCCGATCCGGGGTCTCTTTCCATCGTATTCCTGAATAATCATTGTCCTGGTTCAGTGTCGGCGGGTGATCTTCCCAGACCATCCTTCGCGCTCAGATAGAAATCATAGAAATAGCCAGACATCGACCAGCAGGAGGAGACGACGACCAGCCAGAGCAGCGCGCGTCCGGCCCCATACATCAGCACACGCCAGTCGACCCATCCGAGCACACCATCACCAAAGAGGTGCCCAAGCGCGAGATTCATCTCGGGGACGGTCCAGAACATGATGACTGGAAAGGCCTTCGTCTCAACTGGCGGCGCTCCATTGACCGACGAGGTTATCAGCAGCGCAATCGTCACTACCTGCGAGAACATCTTCAGCTTTCCGGCTTTCGAGGCCGGGATCGCCCACCCTTCGGCGGCCGCGACCGCACGGAGCCCCGAAACAGCAAATTCACGCCCGGTGACAATGACCACCGCCCACGCCGGCGCAAGCTGGTTCTCAACCAGCGAAATGAAGGCGGATGAGATAAGAATCTTGTCAGCGATTGGGTCGAGCAGAATGCCGAATCGTGAGACCTGCTTCCGCCGCCGCGCCAGCCAGCCATCGGCGACGTCCGTCAGTGAGGCGAAAAGAAACAGGCTGACGCCGGCAATGTGTCGCGGCATCCCGATCCAGTCCTCTGAAAATCTGGTCAGGAGGACGACCACCAGCAGTGGAACAAGAAATATTCGCAGCAATGTAAGGAGGTTTGGCAGATTCATGGCCGCGATTTCCAACTCATAACGCCGCTCAATCGGTCACTTCAATCGTGTCGATGATGCCGACAATCGCCGCATCGACCGGCTTGTCCTTCATCCCGTCAGCCATGCGCGCACTGCTGCCGGAGACGACCAGCACCTTCTCACGATAGCCTGCACCGACGGTATCGATCGCCACCAGATAGCCGGACTCGTCCTCGCCCCGCAGCGTGATCGGACGGACAAGAAGCAGCTTCATCCCCTCCAGCCGTGGATCCTTGCGAGTCGCGACGATATTGCCAATGATGCGCCCGATTATCATAATTTAATCCAATCGAAGAACCTGCCCGCTCGAAGAACCTTACTAAAACTACTTCGCGCCGCGTGAGTCCGGGGTAATCGGCAACGCCTCGTCGACAGAGGAATGGGGACGCGGAATGACGTGAACGCCAACCAGCTCACCAACCCGGCGCGCCGCTGCCGCTCCGGCATCGGTCGCTGCCTTGACTGCCGCAACATCGCCACGGACGATCGCGGTCACAAAACCGGCGCCGATCTTCTCGTAACCGACCAGGGTGACGTTCGCCGACTTGACCATCGCATCCGAGGCCTCGATCATTGCTACCAACCCCTTGGTCTCAATCATTCCCAGTGCTTCCATTGCAATTACTCCTTGAGATTTTGTCTGAATTCGACAATCGGGGAGACGCTCCCCGGTTATGTTTTTACCGTTTACCACTGGTCAATCAGCGGCTGGCCGGTCCAGCTTCTTTCGATCATCAACTTTTGATCATCAACTTTCGATCATCTTCAAAAGTTCCGACGACTGAAGCAGCAGCTCGACCAGTTCGGCCTTCGTCAGCGAATAACGATCCCCGGCAGCCGCGCTGCCCGGTCCGACGCTGCTGATCCCACCGGCAGTCCCGCTGCCGATCCCGCAAGCCTGTCCGGTCCGTGCCTCCGGCCTCATCATGCCACTCTTCTCCCGAATATCGAAGAGCTTCTCGATCGCTCGTCCCGGAATGACGTTCTCATTTCCGAGGGTTCGCGCCAGAAAACTGATCCGGCAGGTATGTTCGAGTGTCTCGAGCTTGTTGAAGGCCTTCTCGAGCGTCTCTGCAAAAGCGACCGCTCCGTGATTGGCCATCAGCAGCGCATCGTGATATTCGAGAAATGGTTCGATGGCATCGGTCAGCTCGCGGGTCGATGGTGTGCCATAGGTTGCAAGCGGGACGCAGCCGAGTGTCAGCACCACCTCGGAGAGAATCGCCTTATCGAGCGACAGCCCGGCGACGGCAAAGGCGGTCGCGTGGGGCGGGTGGGCGTGGACAACCGAGTTTATGTCGGGTCGCGCCTGATAGATCACCTGATGCATCGGCCATTCCGACGAAACCTTATAACTGGAGGGCTCGAGTGGTCTTCCCTCAAGATCGACGACGACCATCATATCTGGCGTCATCCAGCCCTTGCTGACCGCGGAGGGGGTCGCGATAATTCGGTTTGGGCCAACCCGGACGCTGATGTTGCCGTCGCCGGCGACGAGCAGACCGCGGTCGTAACACCGTGTCGCAATCCTGACAATCTCTTCCCTGACTGCCTCTTCCCTGAGTACTTGTTCGTTTTGCATCTAGTCCTCTTCACCGGCCATCTCCGCCGCCGGATTGGCCAGAAAGTAGGAGAGGCTCTCGAGTGAAATCGAGAGGTCGACCGTCTTGACCTTGCCCCCCTCGCGCGCGTGGAGCTGGATCGGCGCAAAGTTCAAAATCGCACGGACGCCGGCGCTGCTGACCAGTTCCAATACAGACTCGGCCGCCGCCGCCGGTACAGTCAGCATGACGATATCAACCCCTTCACTACGGATGAACTCCTTCAACCCATCGATACTCCGGACGACCAGCCCGCCCTCCGGCGCTCCCTGACGCACCATCTGACCAATTTTGCGCGGATCTGTGTCGAAGACGCCAACGATCGAGAAGCTGTTCTGCCTGAAGCCGGTATAGTTGACCAGCGCGTTTCCCATATTTCCGGCGCCGACGATCACCACACGGTGCGGCGTCGTAAGCCCGAGAATATTGAGCAGATTCTGGCGAAGATCGTCGATGTAGTATCCGACTCCGCGAATCCCGAATTCGCCAAAGTAGGCGAGATCCTTCCGAATCTGCGCAGAATTGAGGTTGAACCGCTCGGCGAGCGTCTTTGAGGAGACAGTCTCCTCGCCCGCCTCCGCCAATTCGTTCAAACAGCGCAGATAGATTGAGAGACGATTGATTGTCAGCTCGGAAATCTTCTCGGTCTTCATCTCTTTGATCAGCGTTGTTCTGGAAAATAAACCGCCCGGTGATTGGAAACCGGAAGCCGATTCAGAAAGTTCTGGATTCACCACAAAATTGAACGATAGCGCAGCCGCTCAATCACTGTCAATCTGAGTGAATGAGTGGGCTGAGAGAATGAGCGGGCGCGGCGATTCTTCAAGTTGCGGAGCGGGTCAAGTCTCAGTCCGAACTGCAACGATCTGAACCACGGCGGCCCGTCCCTTGTGCAATTGCCCCTCGACGACATCGCGTTCAATCTCAACCGCGTGATCGAAGCGGAGCCCGGCGAGATCGGACTTCAGATCAGCGAGTGAAGCAAGCAGGTCGAGCGAACGCGGCCCACCGGTTTCAAAACGGAGTTGATCCGGGGTATAGGATTCGAGGATCAGGACGCCACCGGGCCTGAGGGCACGGACGACTTTTCGCATGACCTCTGATCTGAGTGGAGCTGGCAGGTGACAGAAGATCGAGACGATCCCGTCCCAGACCGCGACGCCGGGATCGAATTGGGCCAGATCCGCAACACGCGTCTCAATTCGCACACCGCGAACGGCCGCCAGCCGCTGCGCCATCTCCAGCCCGACGGCGGATGAATCGACTCCCGTAACGTCATATCCAAGTCCCGCAAGAAAGACCGCATTCCTCCCCTGCCCTTCCGCCAGACAGAGTACCCGGCCAGGCGGAATCCGTTCGGCCATCTCGGCCAGAAAGTCGTTCGGCTCCGTCCCGTAAACGTAATCTCCGGCACCATAACGATCATCCCATTGCGGCATAACAGACTCCTCTTCACAACTCGTTAAACAAGGCAGACAGATATCAACTTTCATCCGGTCGTCCGATCGAAGTATAATCCGCCATCGGGTCTGGAACCAGTAAATTATCGGTATCAGCCGGCAGAGGCTCCAGTGAGAAATTAGAAATGATTGGCCAGCTGGCCACAGTGGCGCGTGGAACAAGCCCGAGATTGAGGCAGGAGGAGCACGACTTGATCGCATTGATTACCGGTCGACTGGCGCAGAAGGAGCCGACGCAGATCATCATCGATGTTGGTGGAGTCGGTTATGAGCTGACGATTCCGCTCTCGACATTCTATGAGCTGGGCGATCCCGGCACAGAGGTGACGCTGCGCGTCCATACACACGTGCGCGAAGACGTGCTGCAGCTCTTCGGATTTCGGACTGAAGCGGAGAAGCGACTCTTTCTTTTGCTGACCAGTGTCGGCGGAATCGGGCCGAAACTGGCGGTAACGATCCTCTCCGGAATGGGGACCGGCGACCTGGTGAGGGCGCTGACGTCATCCGATCTGGCACGGCTGGTCGGCATCCCCGGGGTGGGCAAGAAGACAGCCGAGCGGATGCTGGTCGAATTGAAGGACAAGGTTGTCGGACTCTTATCGGCCGGGCAGCCGCCAGGCGGATCAGGACTTGCGGCCGGCAGCGCGTTGCTGCCTGGCGTCTCGGTCAGTGATGACCTCGTCTCGGCGCTGACCAATCTTGGCTATCCGGCCAATACGGCACAGCGTGCGGCGGCGGCGGCGATCGCCGAACTTCCGGAAGCCGGATTCTCACAGATCCTCAAACTGGCATTACGCCAGCTCGCAAAGTAGCAGCAGCGAAGCAAGGCAATATGGATCAACGAATCATCACCGGCGACCCGATCGAGAACGACCAGCAGGTTGAGCTTTCGCTGCGCCCGCAATATCTGCGTGAGTATATCGGGCAGTCGCGGGTCAAGGACAACCTGCGGATCTTCATCCAGGCGGCGCGAAGCCGCGGCGAGACGCTCGATCACGTTCTGCTCAATGGCCCGCCAGGCCTCGGCAAGACGACCCTTGCCTCGATCATTGCCCGCGAAATGGAGTCGCGGATCAAGGTGACCGCCGGACCAGTTATTGAGAAGGCAGGCGATCTCGCCGCGATCCTGACCAATCTCGAGGAGGGCGACGTCCTCTTCATCGACGAGATCCACCGTCTGCACCCGGCGATCGAGGAGATCCTCTACCCGGCAATGGAAGATTTCGAGCTCGACCTGATGATCGGTCAGGGCCCTGCGGCACGAAATGTGAAGCTCGACCTGCCGCGATTCACGCTAATCGGCGCGACGACGAGACCGGGAATGATCACCGCGCCACTCCGTGGCCGTTTCGGGATCAACCTTCACCTCGATTTCTATCCGGGCAGCGACCTGCAGGTGATCGTCGAACGCTCGGCGGCAATCATTGGTGCGCGGATTGAGCCTCACGGCGCGGAGGCCGTCGCCTCACGAGCCCGTGGCACTCCGCGCATCGCCAACCGGCTGCTCCGCCGGGTTCGCGATTATGCAGAAGTAGTCTACGACGGATGCATTACTGCAGAGGTCGCCGCCGATGCCCTCAACCGCATGGAGGTTGACCGCTACGGGCTGGACGAGATCGATCGAAAGATCCTCACCACCATCATCGATAAATTTAATGGCGGCCCGGTCGGAGTCAGTACCATCTCGGCCGCCGTTCACGAGGAGAAGGAGGCGATCGAGGAGATCTACGAACCGTATCTGATCCAGATCGGATTCCTCAACCGCACTCCACGCGGGAGGGTCGTTACCCCGCTCGCCTACCAACATCTCGGACTGGTCGGACTGGTCGGACTGGTCGGACTGGTCGGACTGGAAGGCGTAAAGCCCCCGGACAGATCCTGACCGATCCAGCCCGCGTCAAACTGGTGTCTATAAATGAATGTCAGCGAGTTCGATTTTGAGTTACCACCCGAACTGATCGCCCAGGAGCCGCTCACAGAGCGCGACAGCTCGCGCATGCTCGTCGTGCGAAGAGACTCCAGAAGCTGGGAGGACGAGTCATTTCGCAATTTTCCGAAATATCTCAACCCGGGGGACGTGATCGTCGTCAACAATACGCGTGTCTTTCCGGCACGCCTGCTCGGCCATCGGGTCCACGACCAGCCGGCAAGTGGTCCGGGCGCCGCGATTGAGACCTTTCTGTTGAGTCCGCTTGGCGAGGCGATGACGATCGAACGCCACGGCGTACCGATCGAGATCGTCGAATGGGAGGTTCTCGCCCGCCCCGGACGGTCGCTTCGCCCGGGCGCGCGCATCGCATTCGGAGACGGACGACTCTGTGGTGAAGTCGTCGAGATTCTCGATGAAGGGCGTCGGCGGATCCGCTTCGAGGCGCCGGGCGGATTCGATCGGCTCGTCGACGAGATCGGGCAGACACCGCTTCCACCCTACATCAAACGCGAGACGAACGAGGCCATTCGACTGGTCGAACCCCGTTATCAGACAGTCTACGCGCGGGAACGTGGCGCAATCGCCGCCCCGACCGCCGGTCTCCACTTCACCCCGGAGATTTTCGGCGTTCTTCGCCAGCAGGGTGTCGACGTCGTCGAGGTAACACACCACGTCGGCTATGCCACATTTCAGCCGATCCGGGTCGAGCGGGTCGAAGATCACCGGATCGACACCGAAAGCTATGAGATCAATGCCGCCGCTGCCGCCCGAATCAACGCGGCGAGGCTCGCCGGAAAACGGGTGATCGCGATTGGAACCACCTCGGTTCGGGCACTCGAAAGCGCCGCCAACCCCGATCGCACGGTCCGCGCCGAACGCCGCCGGACAGGGCTTTTCATCTATCCCGGCTATCAGTTCAAAGCGATCGACGGACTGCTGACCAATTTCCACCTCCCGAAATCGTCGCTGCTGATGCTGGTCAGCGCCTTTGCCGGCCGCGATACGGTGATTGAGGCCTACCGCCATGCTGTGACCGCCCGCTATCGGTTTTACAGCTACGGCGACTGCATGCTATTGATCTGATATGGCTTCGACCGATTCCCAATGAGCCGATGAGCCGCGATCCTTCACCGGCTCGCTCCACCCGATTGTCATGGCGGAGCTTGATGAGGTCTGGCAACTCGATCTCCGCTGCTTCGTCGATGGAGAGTCTTATGAGCGTGAGACTTTCCGCTATCTGCTCTCCAATCCGAACACCATCTCCCGCCAGATCCGTGACAATCAGGGCGTCATGGTCGCTTTCATCATCACTGTCATCGAGATGGACGGCGTCGGCCACATCATTGCCATCGGCGTGGAACCAGAATATCGGCGCCACGGACTGGCCAGAATTCTGCTTACGGACATGGAACGTACCCTTCGGCACCGCGGAATCGCGACCATCCGTCTCGAAGTTCGCGTCGAGAACTCGGCGGCGATCAACCTTTACGAGCAACTTGGATACCTCGTCGTTCAGCGGCTTGGTCGATACTATTCGAGCGGCGCGGATGGCTACATGATGGTTAAGTCGCTGGGCTGATCGCGTGAAGCTGGTAGCTATTTAACCTTTTTTCAACAAGTTTGGCGTAACCTTTCAAAAACAAAATTTGACAAAGAATGGCAGATCTGTTATATAAATTCACATTTTTGGGATTCGGCATATTTGTCTGCTATTAAATCGTTTGTCTTTTACCAGGCTGTTTTGATGTTCGACTTGCTCAGAAATCAGGTGAGGAATCGTGTATGAGGGATCCGGTCGGTAAGAGTTCGAAACCAGGTTCGAAACCCGTGGCAAAGGTGGCCGCGCCTGCGCCGAAAAAGTCCCCTGCCCCCCCCACCGCTTCAAAATCGGGCCCGAAATCGACCGCAAAGCCGGAGACAACTGCCACTAAGTCGCCAAAATTGCCAGTCAAGCCAGTTAAATCTGTTAAGCCGGGTAAGCCCGACAAGCAGGCAGAGACCAAAAAGCCCAAAAACTCTGACGAAAAACGATCTTCAGGCGCCGCCACCAGCGGCTCCGGTTCCTCTGCAAAAGGGGCTGTTAAACCCGAATCTGCTAAACCCAAATCTGAAGCCATTAAAGCTAAAGCGACTAAAACTGAAGCTGCTAAAGCTGAAGTTGCTAAAGCTGAAGTTGCTAAAAAAGTATCTGCGTCGGGCAAATCTGAGACCGTTACTACCAAAAAGCCCGAATCGATAGCTGAAAAATCGATGGCCGGACTCTCCGAGTCCCGTTTATCTTCCAGTCGCGCTTCTCAAAAGGCTCCACAATCGACACGCGTGACAAAGGCGGTCGGGGGCAAGGTCAGCGTTGAGAATTCGAAGAGTGGTGACCTGACCGGCAAGAGATCACCGGGTGAGGCCGATTCTGTTTCAAAGCCGGCCAAATCGAAGCCGGCATCCCGGCAACCGATTGTTAAACCTGAAACCTCTGCGGTCAAAAGTGATGCCGGGAGTTCGATTCAAAAGGCCGGGACTCCAAAAGCTGCGACTCCAAAAGCTATGACTCAAAACGCTGCGGCTCAAAAGACTGCGACTCCAAAGAGACCAGACGCCATCCCCGTCGAGAAAAACAGTGAGGTGACTCCGAAACCTGTTGTCAGTGAGACACCCAGGCCAGTCAAGTCAACAAAATCGACACCATCCGGGACTGGCAAATCGGGGACTGGCAAATCGGGGACTGGCAAATCGGGGGCTGGCAAATCGCGTACCGGCAAAACAGGTGAAGCCAATTCCAGCGTTGGGTCGAGGTTGCATTCAACTCCGGTTCCCGTTCAACCACCGGTGGTAACGGTCGAATCGCATCGTCGTCAGCCATCAGCCGTCGCGCTGAAAGTCTTTGAGCAGGCGGTCAAGGTCTTCAATCGGCGTCAGTTTTCAGAAGCCAAAACCCTTTTTGAGAATCTCATCGCCAAATATCCGCAGGAAGTCGAGATTCTTGCCCGTGTCAGCACCTACGTCCACGTCTGCAACCAGCGACTGGCGCAGAGTGAGAACCGCCCGCAGAGCGCCGATGAGCTGTACGATCGTGGCGTCTTCGCCCTCAACACCGGCAATTTCGCAGCGGCGCGTGACTTCTTCGAGAAGGCGCTGCAGGCAAGGCCCAACGAGGCCCACCTGCTCTATTCGCTCGCGGTAACGGTGCTTCGTCTTGGATCGATCGACGAGGCGCTTGGTTACCTCAAAAGGTCGTTCGACCTCCAGCCGCGCTTCCGTGCCCAGGCGCTCAACGATTCAGACTTTGCGGATCTGCGCGAAGAGCGGAAGTTTCTCAACCTGCTTGGGATGACCTCACCCTTTGACCGCTTCGATTCGAAGCGGTAGCTGCTTACCCAACCTGCCCCCGCCCTGTCAATCAGAATTTGAGCAGGACCGGATTGGCGGCTTTTCCATCGACAACGAGACGCAGCGTCAGATCTCCACGACCGGCGAGTCGGCGAACCGGGGCAAGGTTGAGGTTGAACTGATCGAGGCCGGCGTAGCCCGGGGCTGGTCCGATGAAGGTAACCGGCAGATCGACATCTCCGAGCGTGGCGGTGATGCTGGTCTGGACGCCGCCCGAATCGCGAAAAGCGCGCATGCCTGTTCCGAAACCTGCCAGATAGAGCTGTTCTGAATCCGGGCCTGGATCGATCTTCAATGGAACATACTGTTTAAGTGTCTCGTCAAAGCGACTGACGGGCTCATAGCTTGTCGACTGGTCAGATCGAATGCGAAGCAGAAGTGCAGCCGGGACACCGGTTCCATTTGAGTTGGCGGTAAAGATAGCCGGTGCGAGTGGGCCGACTTCGAGGCTGCCGGCGGCGACGAGCCCCTGTTCATTCTCGACAAGAATTGTCGCCGGCCCATCAGCCAGCCCGGCCGGGAGGAGCAGATTGACCTGCGAGGGTGAAACGTAGAAGAGTTGCGCCGTGAATTCGCGGTCGAGCCGATCGATGAGGCGAACCGCTGTTCCGGCAAGCGATTCAGGCAACGGCAGCCGCGATGCCGCATCGGTTCGGGTCGCGAGGCTGACTCCGTATGCGGCGACGATCGACTCTCTTGCCAGCGGAGCGGTGGCGTAGCTCGCCGCTGAGACTGCCGTGACCAATCCCGCGCCAGCCCGCTCGTTATGAACCTCCGCCCGGAGGCGGGGCAGCATGGCATAGAGCAACTCACCCGGGCACTCGGTCGATCCCGGGCCGTCCCGATGGCCAGAGATGACCTTCAATACCATTCCAGAGGCCGCGTGTGCGGTCGCGCGATAAGCGATCAGTCCGCGCTGATCAGCTTTCCACGCCAGCAGCCGGCGCAGACTGGCCATGGCCTTGACGGTTGGCACGGCACCGGTAAAGGTTCCAAGCATTGCCACCCCCATCGTCCCGGCATTGACCCCGCTGAAATGTGCCCCCTGGACGTTGTCACCACCCGAGCGTCCCTCATAGATTACGCCATTCGGATCGATCAGGTAGTTGTAGCCGATATCAATATAACCACGGTCATAGAAATGAAAGTTCCAGATACTTCGGACAACCGCCGCCCAGTCAGATGAGCCATTATCGTTGACCGTGTGGTGAACGATCAGGTGAGTGACAGTGGTGTAGCTGACCGGCGGACGCGATGTGCCCTGCCCGTCCGGGCAGCCCCACTCTGTCCGAGTAACTACTGGTGGTCGTATCAGCCCGCCCGTCACGCGCAGGCCCGGCGCCTCTTCATTCTCACTCATCTTTTTCAGGTATCCATCCTGGAGATATTTGGGGGTTACCCCTGGGTTGACAATGTCGATATCGAAACGGAACGGCGCGACTGGCGCCATGCCGTCTTCCCAAACGAGCCGAAATTGAATCTCGCGGGTTTCCGCTTCGACGATTTTTCTGGCGGCGGCCGAGTTCTCTTCGAGCGTATCCGGATCGATCGCCAGCGCGATCCACTCTCCCCACGGCTGTCCCACCGGGCGGCAACGAAGATAGAGCGTGAACCGTCTCGAAGGGTCGTGCCTCCAGCCGGCGGCGATCGAGAGAAACGGCGCTGGCGATCCGATCACAACCCGGATCACCGGTGAGACCGCATCCTGGCCGGCGAAAAAGACGACGACCTCCTGCCGCTCAGGTGGTATAACCGGAGCCTGGGCCGGCGTCGCGATGACCATCACCGCCCCGATCCAGACCAGGGCGATCAGGGTCTGTAATTGCAGACCGATCTTGATCATCGTAACTCCACCCCACACTCTCCTGAAACCAACATTGCCTTATCCGCCTTTTGGGACTGTCACACGCCGGGAAAAAAGGATTATTATGTTTCCGATGAAGTACGTCAATAATCCACCCAACCCGTGGATCACAACAAGGCACGAATGGCTCGGCGAGCCACCCGAGGCAAAGCTGGAAGTATTCGAGGAGACGGCGACACGATCGATCATCAACGGCAATGATAGTCCCGATATCCCCTTCGACTATTCTGTCAACTGCTATCGTGGCTGTACGCACGGCTGCACCTACTGCTTCTCCCGGCCAACTCACGAATACCTCGGATTTGGAGCCGGAACCGACTTTGACCGGAAGATCGTCGTCAAGGTCAATGCGCCGGAGCTGCTTCGTCGTGAGTTCATGAAAAAGAGCTGGAAGGGTGATCGACTGGTATTCTCATTCACCTCCGATCCGTACATCCCGCTCGAAGCCAGTTATCAATTGACCAGAAAATGTCTCGAAGTCTGCCTCGAATTTCGGAATCCGGTCGGGGTAATCACCAAATCGGCCCTTGTCAGACGTGATCTGGAGATTCTTGCCCGGCTTGCCAGCGAGGCGCGGGCGGCAGTCTATTTCTCGATCCCATTTCTCGACCGTGAGGTAACGCGAGCACTCGAGCCTTTTGCGCCATCACCGGAGGCGAGATTTTCGGCAATGCGCGACCTGGCCAGCGCCGGGGTCGAGGTCGGACTTGCCATCGCGCCCATCATTCCGGGACTGAATGAACACCAGATCCCGGCGCTCCTCGAAATGGCACACGCCGCCGGCGCGCGCAAGGCGTTCATCAATCTGCTGCGCCTTCCGGGAAGCGTCGAACCATATTTTCTCGAAAGACTCGAAGCGACCCTCCCACTGCGTGTCCGGCGGATCGTCAATCGCCTCCGCGAGGTGAAGGGCGGGACTCTCAACCGGGTCGGCTTTCACGAACGCATGCACGGCGAAGGCCCCTACTGGCAAATGATCACCAGAAGCTTCGACCTCCATTCACGACGACTCGGATTCAATCAGGAACGCATTGCCGAAGATGACTACCCGCGAACCTTTCGCCGCCCGACCAGCCAGGGCAGCCTCTTTGATTAACACAATCAGTAAGACAGCCGGTGACAAGCCGGCCGGATTGGTCATCGAGGTGCGCGACAGGTGGGGAAATGCAGAAGCGACCTCCCGACCACGGTTCGATGATCTTGTGTTGCCGAGCGGGTATTGAAAAGGCTAGCATTGTCTTTCAGGCAATCGGAAGGAGATCGAAATTGGAACCAATATCACATTTTTTCTATTCACATCGACTCAAACTGCAGTTCTGGGATTGGGGAAGTGAGGGAAAGCCGGCATTGATCCTGGTTCACGGTGGCCTCGATCACGCGCG
>JBEIMN010000019.1:0-14093 GCA_040378705.1 Acidobacteriota bacterium | reverse complement strand
GCAAGCAGATTGGCTATGAGTGGGCGAGCCCGATCAGGTATCAGCAAATCGACGAAGTACTGCGCCGACCGGGGGTAAAGTATACGGTTGACTATTTCAAGCGGCTCCAGCACGACGAACTCTCGATTCCGGCGCGCCAGTTGATTGCCGTCCTCCGGGAGGCACGCATCGAGCGGGCCGATCTCCAGCCATTCCTGACGTTGCTGCGCGACTGGGACGGAGTAATGCGTAAGGATTCGGCAGCGGCGGCGCTCTTCGAATTCTGGCTCACGAAGCTGCCGGCGGAGGTCTTTCGGCGACGGGTAAGTGACGAGCAGTGGACATTCATCGCCACGCGTATCCCGATCGAGCGTCTGATCGAGGAGGTAAAATCGGGCGGTGAAACGGCCGCGATCGAGCGGAGTCTCACCGCGGCGGTGGCGGAGGCGCGGGTGAAGCTCGGTGAAGACTGGAAGAGCTGGCGCTGGGGAACGGTCCACAAGGCGCCCTTCACACATCCGCTGGCAACCAGCGATGAGCGGCGTGGCTTGCTCGATCTGCCAAGTGTCGAGCGGGGCGGTGACGGCAACACGGTCAACAATACGAGTGGAACCAACTTTCGTCAGAATCACGGTGCGTCGTTTCGTGAAATTCTCGATGTCAGCGACTGGGACCGGTCGGTCGCGACGAGTGTTCCGGGCCAGTCTGGTCAGCCTGGCAGCCGCCACTACGACGATCTGTTGAAGCTGTGGGCCGATGGCCGCTACTTTCCGCTGCTCTACAACCGTGGAAAGGTCGAGGCTGGCGCGAAACAACGGCTGATCCTGACACCGGGGCGACGCAAGCAGGGCGAATAATCACCGGGTGCCGGATGGATCGGTGCCCAGAATCTCAAGCATGTTTACGAAGCCTGTTTACGAAAAATGAAAGGAACCATGAAGCGAACATCCCGCAAACTCTCAAACCTGTTCGCCAGCAGCCTGCTGGCACTGACCTTTACTGCGTTGCCGGCGATTGCGCAGTCAACAGCCGCGAAGATGACACCGGCTTTGACAGAGGCTCCACCGGCCCGTGGTGGAGTATCTGCCGAGCGGCTCGCCCGCATCGACTCGACGCTCGAAAAGGCAGTCGCCAACGGAACCATTCCGGGGGCGGTGGCGCTCGTCGCGCGCAAGGGTAAGATCGTCTATCACAAGGCTTTCGGCAAGGCCGACAACGAATCGAACCGCGCACTGAAGCGTGACGACATCTTCCGCATCGCGTCACAATCGAAGGCGATCACTGCGACCGCCGTCATGATGCTCTGGGAAGAGGGGCGCTTCCGACTCGACGATCCGGTCTCGAAATACATCCCCGAGTTCAGGAATATGCAGGTGCTCAAAAGCTACAATGACAAGGATGGAAGCTGGACCGGCGAACCGGTGAAGCGCGAGATAACCATCCGTCACCTTCTGACGCACACCTCCGGGCTTGGCTATGGCCAGATCGATGCCGACGAGCGCTTCAAAAAAATCTACGAGAAGGCTGGGGTCGTCGACCTCTTCACGACCGAAAAAGTAACGATCGGAGAGAGTGTCAAGCGGCTCGCAAGGCTTCCGCTCCACCATCATCCGGGTGAGAAGTACACCTACAGCGAGGGTCTCGATGTGCTGGGATATCTGATCGAAGTCGTCTCGGGAATGCCATTCGATCGCTTCCTCAAGAATCGTCTCTTTGATCCGCTCGGGATGGTCGACACCGGTTTCTACCTGCCAGCGGAGAAGGCGGGACGACTCGTCTCGATTCAGAAGCTCGACAATGGGAGATGGGTCCGCTATCCGGTGACATTCTATGATCCGGACTACCCGATCAAGGGGGCGAAATCTTTCTTCTCCGGTGGAGCCGGACTCTGCAGCACGGCACGTGATTACGCGACATTTCTCCAGATGTACCTCAACGGTGGCAAGCTGAACGGAGTTCGCATCCTCAGCCGGACGACAATCCGGACGATAATGCAGCCGCAAGTTCCGAAGGAGATCTGGGCCAACGAGAACACACAGTATGGACTGGTCTTCGGTCTCCTGACGGAGAAGGGTGTTGCGGCTGGCGGTATGGGCAGTGCGGGGACCTTCGACTGGGGCGGATATTTCAATACTCAGTACTTTGCCGATCCGGTCGAGGGCATCATCGGGGTCATCATGAAGCAGACTCGCGGCGAGAGCGGTGACGAGACGGGCTGGCGCTTCAGGCTCCTCGTTGGGCAGACGATCGATGAGTAGCGCGGTCCGAATCGAGACCTCGTTTTAGTACCAGTTATTTTGTTGCCGTGGAGTGGCAGTCAGAAAGCAGATCCGCTTTCGCTGCCCTCTCCGGCAAGAAAATGTCGTTTGCCTGCCAAATCCCACCCAAAGCCAATATCCCCAACAATTGAATATTTGCCATCAGACTGCCCGTCTTCTATTATGTCGTGGTATCGATGCGTCCACATCCTGAACTTACTATGAGGCTATGAGGAAGCGCATGCACTTATCACTAAAGAGACGAAGAGTCTGGTCACTACTATTTTCCATCATTTCATTTACATTGCTTATCAGTGGACAGAGTCCGACCAGGATCAGCGGAACGGTCAGCGATCCGGCCGGGACTCCGATTGCGGCAGCGACGGTCAGCCTGATCAATGCACGTCAGACGGTGCGACAATCGACACAGACCAACGGTCAGGGTGAGTTCCAGCTGACTGGTGTCTCTCCGGGAACATACGAGTTACTGGTGACAGCGAGCCCCGCGAATTATGGATTCGCGGCGAAGCGGGTTCCGGTAACGGTAACGGCGGCGGGAGTCGTCCCGCTGCGGATAACTCTTGGTGTCGCAGAGTTGACAGAGGAAGTGCCGGTGACGGCCGAGATTGGCACAGTACAGTCGCTCGATCAGACATCGCAGCAGGTCAACGTGATCGAAGAGAGCCGGCTTGGACAGCGCGCAAAGGCGGTGACGGCGCAGATCGCACAGGAAGAGCCGGGGCTTCAGTTGCAGCGGACGAGTCCGACGATCGGAGCGATCTTCGTTCGCGGGGTAACCGGAGCAAAGGTGGTCAACTACATTGACGGCATCCGTTTCTCGAACTCAGCGGCACGAGGTGGAATCAACAGTTTTTTCAACCTGAACGATGTCTCGAATCTGCGCGCGGTTGAAGTGATCCGCGGACCGAACAGTGCCCAGTTCGGAAGCGACAGCATTGGCGGCAGCGTCCAGATGATCTCACACGTCCCACTCTTCAGCTCGGGGGCGGGAGAGGTTCACGGGCAGTTCGGTCAGCACTACAATTCAGCCGACCACAGCTTTGGAGGCCACGCACTGGCGACGTTCGGAACGCGGAATCTGGCACTGCTGGTGAGCACGGCGGGCCATCGGAGCAGCACAATCCGACCGGGTGGAGGATTTGAATCACATTCGGCGGTCAATCGCTTTCTTGGCATCCCCTCGAACCTGGTCTTCGGTGAGCGGTCGACCGACACCGCTTTCACACAGTATGGCGGACTGCTCAAACTGAGCTATCGGCTGACGGATCTCGATCAGGTGACAGTCCATTATCAGCGTGGCCAGATCGATGGTGGGAAGCGTTTCGATCAGACGATTGGCGGGGACGGCAACCTGATCGCAGACCTCCGCAACTTCATGCTCGACTTTTTTTATGGGCGGTATGAGCGATACAACGCCGGCTGGTTCGACTCCTTTACTGCTTCATACTCGTTCAACGTCCAGCGCGAGGAGCGCGTCAACCAGGGCGGAAACGGCAATCCGCTCGGTACGATCACCTATCAGCCGGAGAGGACGGTTGCCAACGGACTCCAGTTTCAGGCCTCAAAGCAGTGGACGCGTGGCTCGTTGGTGATCGGTGGTGAGTATTATGGCGACCGTGTCACCGCACCATCGCAGGTCTTCGACCCGACAAGTGGCAAATTTACGGCGGCACGTCCGCGCGTACCAGATCAGGCTAAATTCGACAGTGGTGGCATCTATGCCCAGAACATCCTGAACCTGATCCCGGAGCGATTGCGATTGATCGGAGCGATCCGCTACGGCCATTCATCGTACAAGTCAGAGGCGATAAACAGTCCGCTCGTCAACGGGCTGCGCTTGTGGCCTGACGACCAACTGACCGCCAAAGCGGTGACTCCGCGAATCGGGCTGGTGATGACCCTTGCCGAGAGCTTCAACCTTTCGGCACAGGTCAGCCGTGGTTTTCGCGCTCCGAGTATCACCGACCTCGGAACACTCGGACTGACCGGCAATGGCTATGAGGCGAATGCCACTGACCTGGCTGGACGCGGAGCGACTATCGGAAACACCGGTGGAAGCGGCGCCATTTCGACCGGAATTCCCATCGCCAGACTCAAACCTGAGTCGAGCTGGAGCTATGAGGCCGGGGCCCATCTCCACCGCAAACGGATCGACATCGACCTCAACGGGTTCATCAATGACATCTACGACAACATCGTTCTTCAGGCACTGATTCTGCCGGCCGGTGCGGTCGGCTCGACCCTCGGCGACCAGCGAATCACCTCACAGGGGAGCAATGGCACGGTCTTCGTCCCGGCATCGAGCAATCCGGTCCTGATCAGATCCAATTTTGGAAATTCGAGAATAATTGGAATTGAGCAAAAGTTTGATCTGAAGATTGGGAGAGATTGGACACTCGGCCAAAACTTCACCTGGCTTCGCGCCCGAGACAAAAGCACCGGCCTGCCGCCAACGATCGAGGGGGGAACACCGGCGCCACAGGGAAACCTGCGCCTGCGCTATGATATTACCGGAGGTCGTGCATGGCCCGGAGGTCGTGCTTGGCCTGGAGTTCGTACATGGATCGAACCATATCTGCACGGTGCGCGTCGGCAAAGCCGGCTCTCGACGCTTGATCTCGACGACAGAAGATCGGGTGCCTCACGCTCCCGATCTTCAATTCAGAACTTCTTCCGCCGCGGGGCAACGGTCCGCGGACTCATCGCGAGCGGGCCGGATGGCAAGTTCGCGACGGCCGACGACACGCTGATCGCGACCGGTGAGACCCTGACACAGATCCAGAACCGGCTCCTCGGCGCCGCTGCCAGCGCCCCACTCTTCAGTTATATCCCGGGCTATCTGACTGCCGGCATCCGCGGCGGCATCAATTTCGGAGAGCGACACCTTGTCATCGTCGACATTGAAAATATCAATGACAAGAACTATCGCGGAATAAGCTGGGGAATGGACGCTCCGGGAAGGAGCTTTGGCGTTCGATACAGCTATCGGTTCTAATGGGAATGGTCAGCAGGTTCCGGCTTGATGGCACTTCCCACCGCGCTGGTTTTCAAAGGTCGATGTGGCATAAACTCCGTCCGACTCTCGGAGTTTATGCCACATCGATCGTTGAAGTGTCTCCTGCAGAACTGGTGGATTACGGTTGGTGCGCCACCAGGGACTACTGGCCCTGACTACTGGTTCCGGCTACTTCTTGACGCTAACCGCCGGAATATTCTGATCACGAACCAGTTTGTTGAAGGCCGGGACCTCGGTCGTGAAGACCTCTTTCAGTTTCGCCAGTTCAGCATCGATTCGGGTCACCAGATCCTGATGGACGGCAAAGTGCTGATCGGTTGGTTGTGCATCCGGACCAGCGATCGAGCCGGCGAGAGCGGCCAGTTTATTATTGAGTCGGATCGGGAAGTTGAGTGGATCCTGGCTGCTCTGATTCTTTGTCTGGTAGAGCTCCTCTTCTATCTTGGTCAGCTTGTCGCTGAGCGACTTCGCGGCATCGACGATCGGCTTCGCCTCCGCCTGGCCCCTGACTCGCGCGGCATAATCGTTGATCTGTCTTCGTGCATCGCGAATGGCGATGATCGAATCATGTGTCGCGGTAAGCTTGTCCCTGATCTTGAGTAAGAGGTCGAACTGCTTCTGGAACTCCTCCTGGGTCGTCGGAATCCGTGGATCCTTGCTGAGTTCAAAGCTGTCGCTGACGCTCTTCCCGTCGATCGTCAATTTGACCTGATAGGTTCCGGGCACCGCCTTCGGCCCACTCGTCACTCCTGCCCAGAGAATCATCCCCGGAAAGCGCGTCGCCTCAGGGTAGCGCAGATCCCAGACAAAGCTGTTGAGCCCCTTCTCGGCTGAAACGCGAGGAGTACCGCCTCCGAAACGGCCACCACCCCCCTCATCGACTCCGCCCGTCGCTCCACCTTCTGCGGGGGCACGGCTCGAAAATTTGCGAATCGAATTTCCCGCCCGATCGAGAATTTCGAGTGAGAGCTCACCCTTCGGCTTATCCCCAAGGCTATACCAGATGGTGACACCCGCTGGCGCATTCTGGCCGATCGTCGCGCCGGCAGAGCTGCGACCTGCTCCTCCCGGCATTCGAATCGCACCTTCAGGCTTGAAGAGATGAAGATCGACTGAGGCGAGCGAATCCTTATTTGTCGGCCACTGATGGAGCACCGTCAGATCGTCGAGAATCCAGAAGCCGCGCCCCTGCGTCGCAACCACCAGATCCTTGTCACGCTTGTGGATGGCGAGATCGGTGATCGGCACAACCGGCAGATTCAGCTGGAGCGACTGCCAGTTCTCGCCATCGTTGAATGAGATATACATTCCGGTCTCGGTACCGGCATAAAGCAGCCCACGCCGATTCGGATCCTCGCGAATGACACGCGTAAACGCAGTCTCTGGAATCCCGCTGATAATCTTCTTCCAATTCCGGCCGTAATCAGAAGTCTTATAGAGATAGGGGCGATTGTCGTCCGATTTGTACATTGTCGCCGCGACATAAGCGGTGCCGGCATCGAACGGCGAGGCCTCGATCGAATTGATCTGGATCCATTCGGGGAGACCACGAATATTTCCTGACACCTTATCCCATTTGCCACCACCATCCTGGGTAACGTGAATCAGCCCGTCATCGGAACCGGCCCAGATTACCCCTTTTCTGACCGGTGATTCGGCAACCGTGAAGATTGTGCAGTAGTACTCGACACTCGTATTATCCCTGGTAATCGGCCCGCCAGAGGGGCCGAGCCGGCTTTTATCATTGCGTGTCAGGTCGGGACTGATCGGCGTCCACGTCTGCCCCTCGTTGGTCGTCCTGAAGAGGATGTTGCCGGCAGTGTAGAGAAGGTTCGGGTCGTGTGGGGAGAAGAGAATCGGGAAGTTCCACTGGAAGCGGTACTTCATTCCCTCGGCGCCCCAGCCCATCGGATTGTCTGGCCAGACGTTGATATCGCGTTCCTGCCCGGTCCGGTGATCGAGCCGCGTCAGATAGCCACCATAATTCCCACCAAAAACGATCTGCGAGTCCTTCGGATGTGGCTGAACCCAGCCCGATTCACTCCCTGCTGTCTCCTCCCAGTCACGGATCGTAATCCCATAACCGGTCGTCCGACTGGCAATTCTGACGGTCGAATTGTCCTGTTGCGCGCCATAAATATGGTAAGGGAAGTCCTGGTCGAGTGCGACGCGGTAGAACTGTGCGGTTGACTGATCCTGCTCGCTCCAGTTGCGACCACCGTCGGTCGTCACATTTGCGCCTCCATCGTTGGCATTGATCATTCGGAGCGGATCGTTCGGATCGATCCAGAGATCGTGGTTGTCACCGTGTGGTGCACCGATCGTCGTGTAGGTTCGTCCGCCATCAACCGATTTGTAGAAGCCTGTATTCAGAACATAGACGGTATCGGCGCTCTTCGGATCGGCGAAGATGTGCGTGTAGTACCAGGCACGCTGGCGCAGGTTGCGCCCTTCGTTGACACGCATCCAGGTATCGCCGCCATTATCGGAACGAAAGACGCCACCATTTTCGGCCTCGACGATCGCCCAGAGACGTTCACTCTTTGCAGCAGAAGCGGCAACTCCGATCCGACCAATCGTTCCGGTCGGAAGTCCCGGCCGGCGAGTTATATCGGTCCAGGTATCGCCACCGTCCGTCGATTTCCAGAGACCGCTGTCCGGCCCGCCACTCTCGAGACTGTAGGGGGTGCGCTTCGTCTCCCAGATCGAGGCGTAAAGTATATTCGGATTGGTGGGATCGAAACTTATATCGACCGCGCCTGCCTTGTTGCTCTTGAAGAGTACTCGCTCCCAGCTCCTTCCGCCGTCTCTCGTCCGAAAGACTCCTCGCTGATCACTCGGGCCGAAGATGTGGCCGAGTGCGGCGACATAGACGACATCCGGATTGCGCGGATGGATTCGGATTCGGCCAATATGGCGTGAATCCTCGAGCCCGACACGCTTCCAGGTCTTACCGGCATCGAGGGATCTGTAGACTCCGTCTCCGTGCGAAACATTTCCGCGAATGCAGGCTTCCCCCATCCCGGCATAGATGACGTTCGGATCCGAAGGGCTGACATCGATCGCCCCAACCGAGCCGGTCCCAAATGGCTGACCATCGGAGACCGCCTCCCAGTTGACTCCGCCATCGACCGTCTTCCAGATTCCACCACCAGTCGCCCCGAAATAGTAGACGAGCGGCTGCGAGGGAACCCCGGTGACAGCAACTGACCGGCCGCCGCGGAAAGGCCCAATATTCCGATACTGCAACCCCTTCAGCGGATCGACCACGCCGTCCTTCGCGCTCCCCTTCTGCTGGGCAGTCGCCACCCGCAGCGTCGCACAAACGGACACGACCAGCAGGATTGTCACCAGACCGGTTAACCACTGAAAGCTTCGCAGGCACTGAAAATTTCGCGGGACACGCTTCATCATCTCTTGTCTCTCCTCAACTCGACAGTTTCAATTTCGGACGATTTCAGGCTGCCAGGCAATGGAGCACCAGCTCGTCGTTATGCTCCTCGATCCTGACCGTGCCACCATTCTCCAGCTTGCCAAAGAGAATCTCACCGGCGAGCGGCTCACGGATCTTCGACTGGATCAGCCGCCCCATCGGCCGCGCACCAAACTGCCTGTCATAGCCTTTTCGCGCCAGCCAGGATCGTGCCCCTTCCGTCAGCTCAACGGTGACCCCCTTATCTTTCAACTGGCCTCGCAGCTCACCGATGAACTTGTCGACCACTTTTTCGATCATCGCGAAGGTCAGCTGTTCGAAGGCGATCCAGCCATCAAGCCGGTTGCGGAATTCGGGGCTGAAGGTACGCTCAATCGCGCCACGCGCCTTGCTGCCCGTCCCACCAATTCCACCACTCTCTGAAACCTTGAAGCCGAGCCTCGACCCACTCAGGTCTCGCGCTCCGGCATTGGTCGTCATTATCAGAATGATGTTGCGAAAATCGGCCTTGTTACCGTTATTGTCCGTCAGCGTCGCGTGATCCATGACCTGTAGCAGGAGGTTGAAAAGATCCGGATGCGCCTTCTCGATCTCGTCGAGAACCAGTACCGCATAGGGAGTCTTCCGGATCGCATCGGTCAGCAGTCCGCCCTGATCGAAGCCGACATAGCCCGGAGGGGCGCCGATCAGCCGCGAGACCGTATGCTTCTCCATATACTCGCTCATATCGAAGCGGAGAAACTCGATGCCGAGATTTCGCGCCAGTTGCTTCGCCAGCTCCGTCTTGCCAACTCCCGTCGGCCCCGAGAAGAGGAACGATCCGATCGGCTTATCCGGATGGCCCAGTCCCGCCCGCGAGAGCTTGATCGAATCGACTACCTGCCTGATCGCAGACTCCTGGCCATAGATGACGCCACGAAGATCCGATTCGAGCCCCTGCAACCGATCCCGATCCGATTTTGAGACCGACCGCGTCGGGATGCGAGCCATCCGGGCAACGATGACCTCGATATCGTGCTCGCTGATCACCTCCGGACGCTCGGCAACCGGCACCAGCTTCGTCGCCGCTCCCGCTTCGTCAACGACATCGATCGCCTTATCCGGCAGAAACCGATCGTTGATGTGCTTCGCTGAAAGCTCTGCCGCTGCTCGCAACGCCTCATCAGAGTAGCGAACACCATGGTGCTCTTCATAATAGCTCTTCAGCCCCTGCAGAATGAGGTAGGTATCCTCGATGCTCGGCTGGGTGATCTCGATCGTCTGAAAGCGGCGCGCCAGGGCACGGTCACGCTCGAAGGAGGCCCGGTATTCGGTGTGCGTCGTCGAACCAATACATCGCAACTCTCCTGCCGCCAGTGCCGGCTTGAGGATGTTCGAGGCATCCATTGAACCACCACTGACTGCCCCCGCCCCGACAATCGTGTGGATCTCGTCGATGAAGAGAATGACGTTCGGCTTCTTCTGCAACGAGTTGATCACCGCCTTCAACCGCTGCTCAAACTCTCCGCGGTATCGGGTTCCGGCAAGCAGTGATCCCATATCGAGCGAATAGACCTCCGCCTCGCGCAGAACCTCCGGCACCTCCCCGTTGTGAATCTTCAGGGCAAGCCCCTCGGCGATCGCCGTCTTCCCAACTCCCGGATCTCCAATGTAGAGCGGATTGTTCTTCCGACGACGACAAAGAACCTGAATCGTCCGGTCGAGTTCGGCCTGTCGGCCGATCAATGGATCGATCCTTCCCGCCGCTGCACGCTCGGTCAGATTGGTCGTGAACGATTTGAGCGGATCACGAACCCGACGACCCTCGCCGTCATCTTCGTCGTCCTCCCCTTCTCCTTCCGCCCCTTCACCACCCTCCGGCATCCGCATATCCGATTCGGACTCGAGCTTTGAAACCCCGTGCGAAATATAGTTCATGACATCGAGCCGCGTGATTCCCTGCTTCTCGAGCAGATATCGGGAGTAGGAGTGCGACTCTTCAAAAATGGAGACGAGAACATTGCCGGCATCGACATTGTCCTGCGCCGAGGCGCGTGCCTGCATGATCGCCCGCTGGACAACCCGCTCGAAAGCCGCCGTCTCATCCGGGACGTTAGCCTCGCTGACCCCGAGCGTCTCCATCTTATCCGCAAAATACTGTTCCAGATCACGCCGCAACAGATCGATATCACCACCACATTTGACGATGACATCGCTGCCCGTCGAATCCCGCAATAACGCATAGAGCAGGTGCTCGAGCGTCAGAAATTCGTGACGACTGGTGGTCGCGAACTGTCGCGCAAGACTCAAGGTCGCCTGTAGTTCTTTCGTTATCATAGCTCTTTCCCGCCCTCCGCCTGATCCACTGATTTTCCAACCAGGCCCGTCATGCCTACTGCTCCTCCATCGTACATAACAATGGATACTCGCACTCTCTCGCGAGGGCCATCACGCGAGCCACCCGCGTCTCGGCAATCTCATAGCTGAAGACTCCGGCAATTCCGATGCCTTTCTCGTGAACCTGCAGCATGATCCGAATCGCGTCCACATCGGAACGTCGAAAAATCTCCACCAGAACATAGATGACGAACTCCATTGTCGTGTAGTCATCATTATGAAGCAGTACTTTGAAAAGCGGTGGCTCCTTCAGTTTCTGCCTCTCCGCGGTCTCAACCGTCTCTTCAATTTTCGGCGCATAAATCGACATAATGAGACTTCAAACTGAGACTTCAAAATTTCCGGGCGAAAGCATTTTCGCTTTCGCCCGGATCTGCTGGCAAAATTTACTGCCCGTTATGGCAGCAAAAAAAGCTCTCACCACCGACTATTTTGCCGCCGCGAGAGCGGCGTCATAATTCGGGGCCTCAGTAATTTCACTGACATAGTCGACAAAGCGAACCTGATCATCCGCACCGATGACGAAGACCGCTCTCGCGAGAAGCCGGTCGAGCGGGCCACCCTCGATCAGCACGCCAAAATTGTGACCGAACGAGGCCTCACGGTGATCGCTGGTGGTCGTCACACGCTCGACTCCCGCCGCTCCGCACCAGCGACGCTGCGCAAATGGAAGGTCCATACTGACACATATCACCTCGACCCCCGGCAGATTGGCGGCCTCTTCGTTGAAGCGCCGTGTCTCAGTATCGCAGACTGGCGTATCAAGCGACGGAACGGTCAGAATTATCCGCGTCTTTCCCGCCGTCGAAGCAAGCGTAAAATCACTCAGATCGGCCGACTTCTGAACCGTGAAGCCGGGGGCGCTCTGACCAACTTTGATCTCGTTTCCCAGCAGCGTTACAGCGTTTCCCTTGAAAGTTACTGTTGCCATCAATTCTCCTTGTTCTTTTATCTGGTTTCTTATCGCGTTTCAGATTTCATTTCAGATTTTGAATATATTCTGGTTAGTCCCGGTGATCTCAAGGCCAGGGGATGGTTCGAAAATAACCTCTCATTCCACATAACGTCAAGTGGGGGGTGAGCAGGTGCGCCAGACGGAAATTTCCGTGAAGCCCCCGGCCAGGATTCGCAAACCAGATCCCGATTGAATATAATCCTCCCATCACTTTTTTTAATCAATGACAGGGCATTGACAGGGCAATGTGCTGGAGAGAATCGCGTTACTCCGCAGATCAGAATATGCAGATCTCTCCGCTCATAAATTCGGCCAGCGATTCGACTGGCATAAAGGACAGTAACAGATGAACAACGGACGCAGAAAGATGCTTACGGCAGCAGCGGCGACGGCGGTTACCGTCCCGCTCGCCGGTGAATCGAATATGGCAGCACAGGGCAAGAAAGGCGCCGGCAAAAAGGTCCACTACCGTGGTGGCAAGAAGCCGGAGCGAAAACCGGGTGAATTGCCACCGCTCTTCTCTGGCGCAGTCTCCTACGGCAATCTTCTCTTCATCGCCGGCAAGGGCGCCCATTTCGAAGGCGATATCAAGGCCCACACCAAACATGTTCTCGATGAGATCGAAAAAGAGCTGGTCAACGCCGGATCTTCGATGGACAAGGTCCTGAAGGCCAACGTCTACCTCGCGGATGGAAAAGACTATCAGGCGATGAACGAGGTGTTTCGTGGTCGGTTTGGGGAGGAGCCTCCGGTTCGGACAACGATTGCCGCCGCCTGGGTTCCGGGAAACTCACTGGTCGAGATCGATGTCATCGCCTACATCTGACGCATACCACCCACGGTTCAGTGACAATAGTGTTGAGGTATACCGAAATGAAACGTCGAACATTCGTCAAACTGCTCTCGAGCACTCCCCTGGTACCGGCGCTCAGCGTCGAGGCAGAGGCGGCCGAGGTTCCACGCTATCGAACGGTCACCAAGTTCCGGCCGGCAGAGGTTCCGGGAATGCCCGGCCCCTATCCGGGGACCGTCATCTCTGTCAAATCGGCCAGATCGGTGAGCGAGGATGGGCTAAAAATCGACGCCGGAGCAGTCCGTGAAATGATGGAGCGCGGCATGCGCTCACTGACCGGCGAGAGCCGAACGATCGATGCCTGGAAGCGATTCTTCAACGCCGATGATGTCGTCGGCATCAAGGTCAACGCCGGCGGGCGACCGTGGGTCGTCTCGACGCCGGAGATCGTCGTCGAGTGCGTCCGCAACCTGATGGAAGTCGGTGTCAAGCCGGAACAGATCTACATTTTTGAACGGTTCCAGGATCAGCTTGACGATATCAACTATGGCCAATACCTCCCCAAAGGAGTGAATGTCTTCGCGGCCGAACAGGCGAACCAGCGCTACAGCAACTCAAATTACGATCCGCACGTCTACGTCGAGGCCGACTTCTTTGGCGAGGACGACACACGATCGAACATGATCTCGCTGATCTCGAACAAGCTGACGAAGATCATCAACATCCCGAACATGAAGGATCACGGAGCGACCGGGGTCACCGGCTGTTTGAAGAATATCGCCTACGGTGGATTCTCGAACGTGGCGCGAACCCATTACCGTGGGACCTCGCACACGCTGACCTATGTCGGAACCCTGGCGGCGGTCGAGCCGATGCGATCACGGACGGTCCTTCAGATCATGGACGGATTGCGTGGAGTGTGGCACGCCGGTCCATTCGCGGCAACGCTGAAGTATGTATTCTTTCCACGGACGATTATGTTTGGAACCGATCCGGTGGCGATCGATCGGCTGCTGCTCGACATCATCGATGACGAGCGGAAGCGGCGTGGCGCGATCTCGATCTGGAATCGTGACGAGAAGTCGCTCGATTTCATCAACGGCAAGAGTCGCGACAAGGATCCTGACGTCAACATCATCATCCGTGAACCTGGTCACGTCGAATATGCGGCCAAACTCGGACTTGGAATATCGGATCTGAGCCGGATCAAAGTACAGGAGATAGAGGTATGAGACGGCTGGTGGCGATCGCCTTTTCACTCT
>JBEIMN010000018.1:0-14475 GCA_040378705.1 Acidobacteriota bacterium | reverse complement strand
GAGACATTCAACGCAAAGCCGGAGAATGACCTGACGAGCCTGCCGGTTGCGGTGATAGTTGACCGGACAACTGCCGGTGCATCAGAGATCATTGCCGCGGCGATCCTCGAGAATAAGCGCGGCGATGTGATCGGTGAGCGGACAGTCTTTGGGATGGGTTCGGAGCAGAAGCTCTTCAAAATGGACGACAAATCGGCATTACTGCTGACCGTTTCCCGCTATGCCGCACCCTCGGGAAAGATATTTATGCTTGAAGGGGTCATGCCAAACATCGAGGTTAAACGCCCGGATCTGGCCGAGGTCGGAGATGGTCAGGGGCAGGATGATCCGCAGGGCGCAGGCGCTGCCGCGCCACCCGTGGTCGTGGCTCCGCGTCCGGTTGACGATGTCATGCTCAAGAAGGCGCTTGAGACGATTCGCGACCGGGCAAAGCGATCATAACCACCATCACCAGCCCCGTAAAGCGATTCTAACTAACCGACCCGGGAGTAACCCAGAGCATCATTACTTTGCTCTGGGTTACTCCCGGGTCGGTTAGTCTTTTCATCCCTGCCTCATCCTGATCAGCCTGACGATCAGGATCACCGCCCCGATCATCGTCAGCCCCATCAGCCAGACAGAGACCTGATGAAGACTATTGAAGCTGGTTCTGACCGGATCGGTAGCCGCCAGTGACGCAAGCCGCTCGCCGTACTCGATCCGAATCTGATGCAGCCTTGCCGAGACCAGAAATTTCGACACGACCATCATCGCCGTCATACCAGTCAGGATCGCGAGATTGGCGTGGTCGAACCTGCCAGCCCGCACCCCACGCGCAACTTGTCGCAGTGTGATCGTAATCAGGATCAGTCCGAGGACGATCCCCACTCCCTCCGTAACAGCAAGGTTGCGCGAGACAATGTTGCCGGCAAGCCGCGGATCACCAAGCACAGCGAAGGCGATCGGCGCGACAACGAGGCTGAAATAGGCCATGATCCCGAGCCATAATGCCAGGATCGCCAGTCTTGTCCGGTCCGCAGTTGAATTCATCTCTTTTGCTTACCCTTTCGAGATCAGGATGGTCGACTGTGCCGATTCCCCGAGTCCGCCGGGTCAAACCCGGTCACGAGAACAGCCCCTGGATATCATCTGCGGTCAGCGATTTGAAGAATCCAGCCTCGGTCGAGATGAGCTGCGTGACGAGGACTCGCTTTCTCTCCTGCAACTGAAGAATCTTCTCCTCGACCGAATCCTTCATCATCAATTTATAGACGAAGACCGGCTTGTCCTGACCAATGCGGTGGGCGCGATCCGTCGCCTGCATCTCGACCGCCGGGTTCCACCACGGATCGACGTGGATGACGTAATCGGCCGCCGTCAGGTTGAGCCCGACCCCGCCCGCTTTGAGGCTGATCAGGAAGACACGAACATTATCGTCGTTCTGAAACTGGTCGACCCGCTCCTGGCGGTTGACCGTCGAGCCGTCAAGATAGGCGAAAGGTATTCCAGCCTGCCGCAACTCCTTCTCGATCAGCTTCAACATCTGGACGAACTGCGAGAAGACGAGCGTCTTGTGACCCTCTGCCTGCGCGTTACCAAGTGTCTCCAGAAGTGCTTCCATCTTCGCCGAACCCGCATCGTGCGTCGAACGGACAAGTTTCGGGTGATTGCAGATCTGGCGCAGTCTGAGCAGCCCTTCAAGAATCCTGAAACGCGCCTGCTTCACCCCCTGCTCCTCGATCAGCTTCAGAAGCAGGGCGCGGTAATGGTCGCGCGTCTCGTTGTAAAATCTTCGCTGATCGGGTTCCATCTCACCCCAGAGGATCTTCTCCGTTCGTGGCGGCAGATCGGTGACCACCTGATCCTTGGTTCGACGCAGAATAAACGGATAGACGAGCCGCCGGAGCAGGCTCGTCGTCTGCTCGTCCTTCTGTCGCTCGATTGGTCCAAGAAATTCTTCCCGGAAATAGTCTGCCGAACCAAGCAGCCCCGGATTGAGAAAGGCAAATTGCGACCAGAGTTCAAGGGTATTGTTCTCGACTGGCGTGCCGGTAAGCGTCAAACGGTGGCGGCTGTTGATCTGGCGGGCAGCCCGTGCCGATTCAGAGGCCGGATTCTTGATCGCCTGCGCCTCGTCGAGGATTGCGGTGTCGAACTGGTATGGGGTGAGCCGGTCGATATCGCGCAGCAAAATACCATACGTCGTCAGCACAATGTCGTATTGGTCGAACTCCGCCGTATCGGCTGCACGATCTCCATGCGCATAGTCGAGGATGCGCAGGTCAGGCGTGAATCTGGCCGCCTCGCGCTGCCAGTTCGTGACCAGTGAGCGTGGGACGACGAGCAGGTGAACCGGCGCCGCCTCCTTCTTTCTCTTGCGCAGATTTCGCTTTCGCCAATCCTCCTTCAGTGAGAGCAGGAAGCTCAGCGTTTGAATCGTCTTGCCCGTTCCCATATCATCGGCAAGGCACCCTCCAAATCCCGCTTCACGCAGAAAATGGAGCCATTCGAATCCGGCCTTCTGATAGGGACGCAGCTCCCCCTGGAATGATTCCGGGACTGGCCGCTCACTGATCCCGTCGAAGTTCTTCAGCCACGAGCGTGCGATCTCGAACTTCTTGTCGACCTCAATCCTGTCACCCTTTCCGAAAAGGTCGTCGAGCAGGGCAATGTGATGGCGCGAGACCCGCAATCCATCCTCGCGCGACTCGCTCAAGCCGAAGAGATGACGGTACTTCGCCAGCCATTCCGATGGGATCTCGCCGATCGATCCGTCAGCCAGCTTGATGAATCGATCGTTGCGACGAAGCGCACGGCGCATCTCCTCCAGCGGCACATTCTGATCTCCCCACTGCACCAGCGCCTTCAGATCGAACCAGTCAACATCCGAGGTCACCTGGAAAGAGATGTTCGGCCGCGACTTGTTGACCCTCGAACTCAGTTCCGACTCGCCGAAGATCTCGACCCCGGCTTCGATCAGTGCTGGTAGTCGTGTCGTCAGGAAGTCGTAGGGATGAACCCCTTTGCGAAGCAGAAATATGTCCGGTCTGGTACTGTCTCGCCGAAATCCGGGCTTGAGGCCAAACTCGTCCCCACCGACACGCTCATACCACTCCCTCTCGAACTGTGTATGGCGCGCAATCTTCATCACCTGCTGCTGCTCAGGATCATAATGGTAGCTGAATGGCTGCCCCTTGCTTTGGGCCGTAACCTCGAGCCCGCCGTAAACGAAACGGAGCGAGGCGTTCAGGTTCTGTTTCTCCTCGATCAGGCAGAGGCGAACCGTTGGCTGGAGGCAGGGCGCCTCCTCGATCGGCAGCGCCCGGTCGTTGACTGGCAGGGTTGTCGTAATCGACTGATACCTGGAATCGTAAAATTCACCCAGCGACTCTGTCGGCACCACCACGTCAGCTTCCTGACGGATTGCCCGGTACTGTTCGGCATTGAGGTCACTCTGAAAGACGCTCGATCGGTAGCGGAGCCAGAGCGGGTCGCCGTAGAAGATCGACAGATCCCGGTCATGCATCCGGACACGGCCGTTCGCGGTTACCGCCACCAGCGAGACCCGCACGCCCTCCTCGATCCGATTGAGGTCCATCTCGACCGGGGCAACACCCGGCAGAATCCTGAGCGGCTCGCCAACCAAATCATCCTTGCGCCCGGTGAAGACCATCTCACTGACCAGCCCCTCCCAGAAAATCACCTTCGGCATCGAGTAGAAATAACGATAATTTGTCGAATGATCGAGCGCCAATTTGATCATCGAGAGTGAATTGGGCGTACTATTGACGAACCGCAGCCGGTGCAACTCGTTCAGCTTGATCTCCTTCGCCTCACGCAGCCTCACCGGGTCGACCACCTGTACCAAATAACGCTCGAGCTCCTGCCGATCTCCATAAAGCTCGCGCGGAGCCAGATCTGCCGGGAGCGTGCAGGGACGAACCTCGTGAACCCCGTTCCACGGAACCATCGAAAAAAAGAGGATCGATTCACTCTGCTTCGGACGGGTGGGCATAAGCTGCGGATTGACCAGCCGTGACAACTTCTCCCGCCACTGCTCCCCGGAGACGACCTCCGGCCTTCCCATCGCTTCCTTTACCTCCTTCAGCATCAATGACGCCGCAATCTTGTGCAGGCAGAATGATGATTCGGGAAATTCACAGTTGCAGTAATGGACCACCCCCTCGCCGTCATCACCCAGCACTACCTCGAAGTACTCGTTGTCAGTTTCGATGGTCACCACCGCTTCATGCTCGTCGAGTGACTCGATCGCACTGAAAAGACTGACGGCGGCGATTCGCTCCGCCTCATCGATCCAGGTTTGTCGTGCCTTCATCCTGATCGGGTCAATGTCGACCTTGCTGATGATCGAAGGCATTTTGGTGCCAAAGTACTTGACAATGCTGTAGGCGCTCTCGAGACGGCTCTTCTTTCCTGGTGTCATTTCGGTTTTGATTGCAGGTGTGAGAAGGTGGTTGATCTTTCTTCGCATTTGATTGATGTTCGAATCTCTGGTGACGACGTCGATTAAAGTGGAATATTGCCGTGTTTGCGCCGGGGATTGGAGTCACGCTTATTCTCGAGAAGCTGGAGACCACGGATCAGTTTCTGACGCGTCAGGCGCGGCTCGATCACCTCGTCGATGTAGCCGCGTTCGGCTGCCACATAGGGCGAGGCGAACTTGTCATCGTACTCAAGAATCTTCTCGCGCCGCGCCGCTTCAGGATCCTCCGCCTCTGCCAGTTCGCGGCGATAGAGTATTCCGACCGCACCTTCCGATCCCATGACTGCGATCTCAGCGCTTGGCCAGGCGAAGTTGAGGTCGGTC
Source organism: Acidobacteriota bacterium (assembly GCA_040378705.1). Lineage (GTDB taxonomy): Bacteria > Acidobacteriota > Blastocatellia > RBC074 > RBC074 > CAIOZW01. Next base: position 9,668 of record JBEIMN010000018.1, on the reverse strand, counting down.
CGCAGATGCTTTGAACCCATCACGCAGTAGGCTCCGCCATAAGCCTTTCTCGTCACCACGGTAATTCGCGGCACTGTCGCTTCGGCATAGGCGTAGAGCAGCTTCGCTCCGTGGCGAATTATCCCCGAATGCTCCTGCGAGATTCCCGGCAGAAATCCGGGGACGTCAACAAGCGTGATGATCGGGATATTGAAACAGTCGCAGAAGCGGACGAAACGGGCCGCCTTGTCGCTGGCGTCGATATCGAGAACCCCTGCCAGGTAGGCCGGTTGATTGGCGATGATCCCGACGGACTGACCGTCGATCCGCGCGAATCCGACGACAATATTCCTTGCAAACTGCTCCTGAATCTCAAAGAAATGGCCACGATCGACGAGCAACTCGATCACCCGGCGCATGTCGTATGGTCGGTTCGATTCGAGCGGAATGATCGAATCCAACTCCGCAATCCCGTGCCCCGCCGGCTCACGCCACTCCATCCGTGGTGGATCTTCGAGGTTGTTCGAGGGCAGGAATGAGAGCAGCTCGCGGATCATTTGCAGGCACTCCTCGTCATTGTCCGCCGCGAGATGCGCCACTCCGCTCGTTCCGTTGTGAGTCTGCGCTCCTCCCAACTCCTCCTTCGTCACCTCTTCGTGCGTCACCGTCCGGATCACGTCCGGGCCGGTGATGAACATATAGCTCGTGTTTCTGACCATGGCGATGAAGTCTGTCATCGCCGGAGAATAGACCGCCCCGCCCGCACACGGCCCCATGATCGCGGAGATCTGCGGAATGACCCCCGAGGCGAGACTATTGCGGAGAAATATGTCCGCGTAGCCGGCGAGGCTCGCCACACCCTCCTGGATTCGCGCCCCTCCCGAATCGTTCAGCCCGATGACCGGTGCGCCGACCTTCATTGCCAGATCCATCAGTTTGCAGATTTTGAGCGCATTGGTCTCCGAAAGGGAGCCACCAAAGACGGTAAAATCCTGCGCGAAGAGAAAGACCGGCCGTCCCTCGATCCGGCCATGACCCGTAATGATTCCATCACCGGCGTACTGCTGCTCTTCCATTCCAAAATCCTGGCAGCGGTGGCGCACAAATCGGTCGAGCTCTTCGAAGGTTCCCTCGTCAAGCAGAAACTCGATCCGCTCGCGCGCCGAGAGCTTTCCCTCACGGTGCTGACGCGCAATCCGCTCCGGCCCGCCTCCGGCCGCTGCTTCATGATTCTTATCCCGCAGTACCTCGTCTCTGTCTCCGATCATCTGGTCACTCCGGTCGATTCGAGCCTCATCCACTCTTCCCAGAGCGAATGGAAATGGTGAAGGCCATTCTCCCGTTCCGGAGAGTAACGCCCACGGTTGTAGTATTCCGAGCCAAGTCGCCGCTGAACCGCTTCACAGATCGCGATGTCCTCCCGCTGAATCTCATCACTCAGCTCCACCGCTGCGCTGATCCGCCGCCGCGCCGACTCCGATTCTGTCTCGTCAAAGAACCACTCGAAGATCGTCAGCGTCCGATTCGTTCCCGGAGGGCCGAGCGGAAGAATCAGATTGGTCGAGAAGTTGTCAGGATAGATGTTGAGCATAAGGTTTGGAAAGATCCAGAAGTAGAGTGCGTCGGACTGGCTCTCCGTCGCTGAATAATGTCGCGTCGGATCGCTCCCCGATCTGATCGGCGCGTCCTGAAGCGAGTGATACCGCGACGTAACCGTCCGGTATCGCTGGTAATCGATCTCTTTCATCAGCCGCGGATGGATGATCGGCACGTGGTAGCCCTCGACATAGTTGTCGACATAGACCTTCCAGTTGCAGTCGATCACGTATTCGCGTCGCTCGGCAAACTTTTTATCCGACATCCGGCAGTTGACGGTCAGCTCCGGAATGTCGCCGAGCATCTCCATCAGCGTTGGCCCCGCCATTATTGGCCTTGATGCTACGTCGACTCCCGGCAACCGGACAAAAATGAACTGTTCCCAGCCCGCAACCTCGACCTCCACCAGCCCGTTATCACGCCGATCGAAATCGGCCACTCCCGCAAAATCCGGAAGCCCGATCAGCCGGCCCTTCAGATCATAGGTCCATCCGTGATACCCACAACGCAGCCTGTCACACGTTCCGGAACCGCTCGCCAACGGTCCGGCGCGGTGGCGGCAGATATTGATGAATCCACGAATCTCCCCGTCAGCTCCGCGAACAATGACGATCGGCTCTCCGCCAATCTCTGCCGTCAGGTAACTCCCCGCTTCCGGCAGCTGATCGATTCTCGCAGCCAACTGCCAGGAACGACCAAAGATTCTTTTCGCTTCCAGGCGTGCATACTGCTCTTCGATGTAGGTGCTCGCCGGCAGCGTCCGCGCATACTCAATCCGGGAATCGATCTCGAAATTCAGTTGATCCATCTTCAATTATCCAGCTTCCGGAAAATTGCCATCTGCAAGACCCGCCTAATGCCGTTTCAGCAAGGGAATTACCCCAATTACGGATCTGTAAGTTTGCTTCATCGATACCGAAAATTCAACGCTGCTCTGTCGAAAGCCATTTTCTGGCCAGGGCTTTTGCAAAGTTCACTTTTTTCCAGTGCGATCGCATTTTTGCAAGTCGGGACTCCTGGGTGCGCGGGCCTGCGGCCCGCATGTCTTCAAATTTCACTGCTCCATTTAATCTCAAAGCGGCTCTGCGCCAGGGACATGCGGACCGGAGGTCCGCGCACCCAGCACGCGCACCCAGCCCACGCTCCCAGAAGACTCGCTCCGCTGCTCAGAATGGCTAGGTGCAACCTTTCGCGGGGACTATTGTCGCCATCGTGTGGGCGACGCGACCGAAAACATGTCGACTTTGCCAGAAATACCCCGCGGACAAATCACCGGGTCTTTTTTAAGTTTGGGATTTTAATGTTACGAAATGACACATTTTCTGGACAGTGGGCACGGTAATGTGTATTTTATTCAGTGTGGGATAGCCTCACTGGAAACCATCACCTTGCATCGTGCTGAACCCACCCCCCTAATTCTGCATGACTCGGAGTAATTCAAACACAGGTTTCAGTGACATCTCGGTTATTCAGAAATTCCGGGGTACTAAATACCCGTACCAGATAATTAGTCAACACCGGCCATAGTCTTGTCCGCCGTAGCAGTCTCTGCTGGTCAGCAGTCGGGATCAGCAGTCGGGATCGATTTGCAGGCAGCCGGGCAGGCCCTGGTCCCGATTAGAAATTATCTACCGGGAATCTTGGCTTTCGATGCAGTTGAATCCCCGGACGGTTCTGAGACCGCCAAAGCTTCTGTTCAAATGTGATTGAATCGGTCACAGAGAGATAAAAATCGCCTCGAACCACAATAAATAATCGGCTCCCAGCCATCTCAGAGCCCCCTGTTGGGAACGCGCTGAAAGAGTCGAACAAAGGCTAACACCTGCGAAATCACGCAGGGAGATTAGAGAGGAAAACACACATGAGAAAGATGTATCTGATTTTCGGGATACTGTCGCTGTCACTGCTGGCGCTGGGCGGTGCGGCGAAGGGGTATCTGCCGGGCCTGCAGAAACTTTTTGGCTCGTCGGGAGTTGTTCTCGCAGAAAGTTCAGGGAAAGTCGGCAAGGACGGAGACCTGGTTGTCTCTTCACCGGGAACAATTGTCAATCGATATGCGACGCTCGCCGTTGATGCGCCCGTCGGGTCGGCCAAGATTCTGGTCACCTATCCCGGTGGAGACAACGGGTTGAGGGCAGATCTGCTGGCAGCTGGTGATCTGATCATGATCGTCCAGATGGCCGGGGTGACAATCGATTCATCAAACACCGCCTCCTACGGACAGGTTACGAGCCTCAACAATGCCGGTCGTTATGAGTACGTGACGATCAGCAGGGTTGATGGTGGAATGCTGACGCTCAATCCGCCCTGCGGCGGGTTGCTCCATTCCTATACGGTTAACGGAAAAGTTCAGATCCTTCGCGTTCCCAGATACACCTCATTGCGTATCAACAGCGGGGCTTCGCTGACTGCTCCGGCGTGGAACGGCAGCTTTGGCGGCATTGTCGCGGTGCAGGTTGACAACAATGTGGTCATCGATGGTGAGATCAACGTCAGCGGGCGTGGTTTCCGCGGGGGTGGTACGCCACCACTCGGCGGAGCGACCGGCCGGGCAGAATACGTTACCGCGCAGCAGGATTTTGGCGCGGAGAAGGGTGAGGGAATCGCCGGCTACCAGCAGGGGTACGATGTTTTTGGTGGCCGTTACGCACGCGGTGCGGCGGGCAACGCCGGGGGCGGCGGAACCTCACACAATACCGGCGGCGGCGGTGGGGCCAATGGCAATAACGGGTTCACCTGGACTGGCCAGGGGGTGATGGATGGCACAGCGGTTGGCGCGGCTGCCTGGCAGCTCGATCCGGCCTATATTGACAATGGCAACAAGCTCGCGACCTCATCGGGTGGCGGTCGCGGTGGCTACAGCTACGCCGCGAACAACCAGGATGCGCTGACCGTCGGGCCAAATAATCCCCTCTGGGGTGGTGACCAGCACCGGAGCGTCGGTGGGCTGGGGGGACATCCGATGCCGCAGGATACCGCGGGAAGAATCTTCCTGGGCGGCGGCGGCGGCGGCGGATCCCAGAACGACCTCTCGGGCGGAATTGGCGGCAACGCCGGCGGCATGATCTATATTATCGCCAAATCGGTGACCGGCAGCGGTTCGCTCATCTCGAATGGCGATGCCGGCAGTGACACGAAGAATCAGAACCGTGACGGCGCGGGTGGCGGTGGCGCCGGTGGGACGATCGTCGTTTACGCTGACAGCGTCAGTGGGTTAAAAGCTGAGGCACGTGGTGGTCGCGGTGGAAGTCAGAAGAGCCCGATCATCCCGAATGAGACCGAGTCACAGGGGCCCGGCGGCGGCGGCGGCGGCGGTTTTATCGCCTACAAGGGTGGATCCCTGACCGCTGATGTCTCGGGTGGAACAAATGGGGTCACCAGTTCCGTTTCACTGACAGAGTTCCCCTCCAATGGGGCGACCGGCGGCGCCAGCGGACTGGCAGTCTCGTCGATCCCGGGTATTCCCTACTGCTCTGCGATCGCCGATCTGGCAATCAGCAATACCAACAACCAGCCCTATGTCGTTCCGGGGCTCACCACAACATACACGATAGTCGCCCGGAATAATGGACCTTCCGCCATCTATGGCGCGGAGGTGATCGACACGCTTCCGGCCGGGTTTATCCAGAGCACCAAGGCCTGGACCTGCACCGCTTCGGCGGGGTCGAGTTGCGCGGCGGCTTCCGGTACTGGCGACCTTTCGACAAAGGTCAACCTGCAGAGCCAGGGAACCGCGACCTTCACGTTTACCGCGCTGCTCGATCCGGCCTTTACCGGAGTCGTCAATAACGCGGTGCAGCTCAACGCTCCGGCGGGCGCGACAGAAACCGACTCGGCCAACAATAGAGCCGCCGATTCTGATGTCGCCATTCCGCAGGCTGATCTTGTTGTGACGATGGTCGGCGCCGAGCCGAAGTTCATTCCGGGAACCAATGTCACCTTCCAGATCGACATCCGTAATCTCGGGCCGAGCTTTGCCGTTGGGTTTGGCATCTCCGACCAGTTGCCGAACTATATCAGCCTCATCAGTGTCGGCTGCAATGCGACCAGTGGAAACTGCGGCAACAATGTCTCGACCGGCAACCTCGTGCAGCAGGCGGCGATGACTCTTGGCGTGGCGAGCAACAATCTGATCCGGCTGACGATCGTTGGTTTCATCAACCCCTCTGCGGTTGGAGTTCTCTCCAACACTGCGGCGCTGATAATTCCGCCGGTCACTCCGCCGGGGGGTGGAGGTGGTTCCGGAACCACCATCGGAGGCTTCTTCGATCCAAATACCAGCTCGAATTCCGCCACGGTTCAGGGCGTTCTCGCACCGCAGGCCAATCTGGTAATCTCGAAGACCAACAGCCAGTCGACGGTGATCGCCGGAACCAACACTACGTATCAGATCGAAGTGATCAACCTCGGTCCGAGCGACGCGGCAGGTTTCAGCATCGTTGATGATGTCCCGGCGACGCTGGTCCTGTCGAGCAGCGGATGCACCCCAACTGGTGGCAGTTGTGGAACCAATGCTTCCAGTGGTAATTCGATCAGGTTTGACAATGCGAGCCTGCCGTTCGGGGCAGCGCGCGCGCTCCGTTTGACCGTTGCCGGAAAGCTTGGCAACGCCTCGAGTGGAGACATCTCGAACACCGCTTCGATTCTCATTCCGGCAGGTGCTTCCTTTGAAGATCCTGAACCCGGTTCAAACTCATCGACCGATACCGACGCTTTCGTCGTCCAGTCTGATCTGGCGGCATCCATTACCGGGCCGACCAGCAAGCTTCTTGCCGGTTCTCGCATCACCTACAATCTCGAGATCGCCAACTCGGGGCCGAGCAAGGCGCTTGGGGCTACCGTCGTCAACACGCTTCCGGTCGGGCTCGAATCGGCGACCTGGACCTGCGTGGCAACTTCGGGATCGAGTTGCGCGGCGGCGACTGGTGTTGGAGGTATCAGCACGCAGCTCGACCTCGACGTCAATGGCAAGGCAACATTTGTTCTCAACGCGACCATCTCGCGGAGCTTTGGCGGGACGCTGATCAATCAGGTCTCGGTCGCGCCGGTCGCCGGCGCCGATGACCCGGTCATCTTCAACAACGTCGCCCAGGTTCAGACCCAGGCCATTCGGAGTGAAGGGCCAACCTTTATCATCGGCTGGGGCCTTTCAAGGCTCGGGATAAGTCAGCCGTTCCGGATCGCCCTCGATGTCGCAGGACTCAGCCGTCAGGCTGTCGACGGTGCACGGTTTACCAACCAGACACTGACCCTCCCGGTCTGGTCTGGCGCCATCGACCTCTTCTCGGCCGCTGGCGAGGTTAACCATTCGGGCGGGTTGGCGCTTACTGCTGGCAATAAACGCCTGCAGATCCTCAGCGTGACCATCGATACCATTCCAACTCCGGCAATCCTGTCGGCAGTCGTTGCGGCATCGACCAGCTGGGATCAGAACAATACCGGCACCGTCACCGGACGGATCAAGCTGGCAGAGCTGACGCTTCCCGCGTCGGTCGAGCTGCCGATGAGGCCGATGGCCTTCAGTACACTCTATATTCATCAGGCAACACTGAGTATGTCGAGTGAACTGGCCAATCTGCTCAACTCGTTCTTTGGCGTCACCGGCTTCACCCGCGGGCTCGATATGGGAAATATCTCGTTCCAGCTCAATGGGACTCCGGAGAGGGCACGGCCATAACGCTGGTCAATTAACCTCATCACGACCAATCGGTTGTGACGAACAGGCAGCGACCGGCTCGGAAAGTTGAGAGTTATCTCAAGCTTTCCGGGCCTGTCGCTTTTTTGTTAACTCGTAGAGATCTGCTTGCAAAGCCGATCTCCTTTGTTAATCCTATTGCCATCTCAAATTCATCGTGCTCCCGTCGAATCAGATCAGACAACCATTGTCGATACTTTGGCGGGACTTCGATAATTCACTTATTCGCCACCTTTTTGACCGTACAGAGGGAGAGCAGATGACATTTCGCCAGATTATATTGATTATATTTCGGTTGAAGACGCAGATTCGCCCAGCCGGCTATTTTAGCCATTTTGGCCATTTTGGCCGTGTTGGATTCATTGCACTGTTTGGATTCATTGCACTGGCAGGATTGATCGGACCAATTCCGGAGCTGGTGAGCCCGTCGGTTCAGGCACAGTCAGCACGTCGCCCGCTGAAGCTTGACGACCTTGCGCGTCTTCGCGAAGTTCGCGATCCGCAATGTTCCCCGGATGGAAAATCTGTCGCCTACGTTGTATCGACGATCGACCCCAAGGAGGACAAGTCTAACTCTCACGTCTGGGTAGTCGGTTATGACGGCGGACAGGAGCGGCTCATGACCTCGAGCCTCGAGAGTGAATCGACTCCGCGCTGGAGTCCTGATGGCCGCTTCCTCGCCTTTACCTCCTCACGGAAGGGCACGGCGAAGGGCAATCAGGTCTGGCTCCTTGACCGCAATGGCGGCGAGGCGGTCCAGTTGACAGATGTCAGGGGAAGGCTCCAATCCTATGAGTGGTCGCCAGATTCGCGTCGACTCGCCCTCGTTATCGCTGATCCTGACCCTGAGTCTGATAACGAAGAGGCTGGTGGAGTTGCAAAGCCAAAGACACCGAAGCCACTCGTGATCGACCGGTATAAGTTCAAGCAGGATGGGGCTGGGTATCTGCAATCGGGACGCCACAGTTATATCTATCTTTTTGAGGTGGAGACAAAGAAGCTCGAGCGGCTGACGACGGGCAAGTGGGATGAGGGGATGCCCTCGTGGTCGCCGGATGGAAAGTGGATTGCATTTACGAGCAACCATGACAAGGATCCGGATCGTGAGCCGGAGGGGCAGATCTTCGTGGCGGAAGCGAAGGCGGGAGTGACGGAGCGTGCGTTGACGCCGGCCGGGGTGAGGGTGAGCCGTGGACGACCGGAGTGGAGCGTCGATGGGCGGTTGATCGCGTATCTGGAGTCGGACGAGAAGCGTTATGGCGCATACAATATGGACCACCTGGCGGTGGTTGGGGTTGATGGTTCGGTTCCGAAGCGGTTTCCGGCGGTGGAGGGACTGGATCGCGGCGTCTCCTCGCCACGGTTTGACCGCGATGGAAAGTCGCTCAGCTTCCTGGTGACAGACGACCGGTCGGTCTATCCGGCGCGGGTGATGCTTGGAGATGGAAAGCTTGAAAAGCTGATGAAGCCTCCGGTAGTCGTCTCGAATTGGCACGTCGCTGGCGGGTGCTCGGTGGTGCTGTCGGGTGGCGATGATCGTTACAACGAAGTCTATGCGATTGGTGCCGGGAGTTCCGGGCAGGCTGGAAGCCTTCGCCAGTTGACGAAGCAGAACGACGCGCTCTTTTCTGAACTAACCCTTGGTGTGACAGAGGATGTCGACTTTCGGAGCAAGGATGGAACCGAGGTTCACGGGCTGCTGACAAAGCCGGTTGGTTACGTTGCCGGAACGAAGGTCCCGTTGCTCCTGCGAATCCATGGTGGTCCGAATGGTCAGGACCAGCACTCATTCCAGTTTGAGCGACAGTTTTTCGCGGCCAACGGATATGCGGTGCTGGCAGTCAACTACCGTGGCAGTTCAGGCCGTGGGCAGAAGTATTCGCGTGCGATTTTTGCCGACTGGGGCCATTACGAAGTTGAAGATCTGCTTGCCGGAGTCGACCACGTGATTCGGAGCGGGGTCGCGGACCCGGCCCGACTTGGGGTCGGTGGCTGGAGTTACGGCGGAATTCTGACCGACTATCTGATTGCGAGTGACAATCGTTTCAAGGCGGCGACCAGCGGGGCTGGCACGGCCTTCACCGTCTCGTACTATGGCGTCGACCACTACATTATCCAGTATGACAACGAGATCGGCCCGCCGTGGAATCCGAAGTCCTGGGAGACCTACGTCAGGTTGTCGTATCCATTTTTGAAGGCGGATCGAATCAAAACTCCGACCCTTTTTCTGTGCGGCGAGAAGGATTTCAATGTTCCGATCTCCGGCAGTGAGCAGATGTATCAGGCTTTGAAGAGTCTTGGAACCGATACGCAGTTGATTATCTATCCGAACGAGAACCATGGATTGCGGCGGCCATCCTACGTCAGGGATCGGTATGATCGTTATCTGGCCTGGTAT
>JBEIMN010000017.1:0-14670 GCA_040378705.1 Acidobacteriota bacterium | reverse complement strand
TTCGAGCCGGAGGTCGAGGTAGTCACCTATCGCTCGGCCGAGGAGTGTCTCGAGAAGGCGCTCTATCTGCTCGAACATGACGCCGAGCGGCGGGCGATCGGTGCAGCTGGCCAGCGCCGGACTCTCCGTGACCATACATCTGCCAATCGGGCGGCTCGACTCCACGAATTGATCGTCGAGTTGCGCGGACAAAACGGAGGTTGAGATGACGCACTGTCCAGGCTGCCACCTCCAGTTTCGCTGGCCACGATCATCGGGCGCGCAGATGGCGACACTCCATTCCGAGATGGCTGGTGAATGGGAGAAGCTCGATCGTGAAAGAACCGACTGGAATCAGATCATTCGACACTTATATTGATTTGTGCTCGGTCTGCTGACCAGGCTGCGACGTGCCGGCCTTGGTGGGATCGATCTCGAACGATATCCGGAGCTCGCCGACCACCCACCATTCTGGTTCTCGGGCCGCGACCACCTCGCTATCCGTTTTCGAAAACCGCGCCCAGCCAAATCGCACAACTGAGCGCGGCTCTCAAATCGCCGGCGCCATTGCCGACTGCCCTGTGCTGCAGTTTCACAATTTCAATTGCCCAAAATAAAAAGCCCCGACCGGCGAAACAATCCGGATAGATTTTTCAGATCTATCCGGACTGCTTCGCCGACCGGGCGACTCAGATCGGCATCAGGTCAACTGGCAACTAGTTAGCAGTTGCCAGTTGGCCCATCCACTAGCCAGACCATCAAAATGATATCCTGACCGCAAGCTGGATGATACGGTTACCGGAAACGTAGTTCGGCTGGGTGTTGAACTCACCAACACCATTACCAAACTGTGCATTACCCGGAGCGCGCGCCCCACCACGAACGTTGAGAATCGTCGCGGGTGACGCCTGCTGGAAAGCCCCGTAATCGGAGAGAAACGCCGATGCACCATTGGTCACCGCAAAGCTGGTGTTCGGGAAGAAGGTCAGTCCCTGGTTGAATCCGGAGAACTGCGCCTGGTTGAAGACATTGAACATCTCCATTCGAAGCTGCAGATTCCGGCTTCCCTCACCCCCAAGACTGAAATTCTTGAAGACTGAGAGATCGGTCACGTTGATCCCCGGAGTCCGGATAATCGAACGTGGCTGCGGCCCGGGATTGAGCCCCGGCATCTTGATCTGCGTGAAGTCGAACCCCTTCGCAAAATCGATCGACGACTGGGTGTTGCCCGTAATGATCGGCCGCGGCCCTTCCGTCCACGACCCGCTGATATGCTGGTTCGTGCTGATCCCCTGGAGACCATAACCGAGCTCGGTTGGGGTGCCGGTCATAAACTGTGTCACGCCGGTCAGCTGCCAGCCGTTGACAACACCCTTCGCGATCCAGTTGTTGCTCTTCAGCTTTGGCAGATCCCAAACATAATTGAAGTTCAGGATGTGCTGCCGGTCGAAGCTCAGCAGGCGATAGTCGTAACAGCGCGAACAGTTAATGTTGATGAACTCACCCTCGGCGTTTGACGCTGTTCCGAGCGCCTTCGACCAGGTGTAGGACATGCCAAAAGTGACCCCCTGCCGGAAACGGCGCTGAACCGTCGCCTGCAGTGAATGATAGTTGGCCGATCCGCCAAAAGTCTTCATCTGAACCGTCTGGTACCCCGGGTACTTACGCAGGAAGTCGGGCTGGAAGGCGAAGCGCCCGCTGAACTTGAGTCCTGCATTACGGTAGATCGCCGGCAGATCCGGCTCTTCATCCGGCACAACACCATTGGCAAAGTAGGACGGATCCTGCGCCGCCCGGGTGAAGAGCATGCCGTACGGAATCGCGTTGATGTTCAGGTCCTCCGGCAGATGTCGGGAGAGGGTCGCGACATATCCGACGCTGACAACCGTGTCATACCCAAGGTCGTGCTGAACCTGCAGGCTGTAGCTCTGAACATTCGGAATGTATCCCTCCCGATCAGCGCCACGAACCGAGGCCGTACCAAGCGCAATCTGCCCTGTATTCGCTCCAACCGTCGCGAGGTTGCCAAAGTTGAATTGCGGATTGACGAAGGTCGGTGGCTGCTCAACCGACGGAAAGACGACGTTGTTACCGGAAACACGGTCATAACCAAGGCGGTAGCCGCCGCGAAGAACCGTCTTCTGGTTTCCGAATACATCGTAGGCAAAACCGAGGGCCGGTGACCACTGGATGCCACGATTCTTGAATCCTCCACGCTCGATCCCCTTGTCGGGCTGAATCATCCCGTTGAATGGATCTCCTGAACCTGGAACGATCCGATTGATCAGGAAAGATGGCAGCAGCACCGTCGGATTGTTCGGGTCGACTGCGTTCCGGCCACCATTCGCACGGCGATAGAGACGGACGACCTTGCTCGCGTCGTAACGCGTCGGATCGAAGAAGCCTCCCTGCAGCCGCTGGTCGAACTGCGGCTGGATCCAGTTCATGCGCAGTCCGTAGTCGAGCGTCAGCCGACGGTTGACCTTCCAGTTGTCCTGCAGATACCACTCGACGTTCGTCGATCGATACTGCCCCTGGTAAATTCCCCGCGTCGGCTGGTTGAGGGTACTGAACGCTCCAAGCAGCGCGTCGGCATAAGAGTGACCAGTGTTGTTCGTGTTCGCCAGATTGGCCGTGCCCCCGGGGTTATTGGTCGGGTTGAAGACGATGCTCATCGAGTTCCCCGCCGCCTGATCCTTCCGGCTCCGCTGGACGTAGATGCCAGCCTTCAGCGTATGTGATCCAATCACCTTACTGAGGTTGTCGTAAAAATCGAAGGTCGTATTTGAGTTCTTATATGGAAACTGGCTGTAGCCAGCCGTTCCGGCCCAGTTGTGTCCGGCGATATACCCATTGCCAAAGGAGATGTTGATGAACTGCGATCCGGGATAGGGATAGGGTGTCGCCCACTTGAAGCCGAAGCCGCTGTAGGTTCCGGCGTTCTGATCGGTCGGATTGAGCGTCAGATTATTCTGACTCGCACCGAAGACGAATTCGTTGGTCAGGGTCGACGAAAGCGTCGTCGTCAGGTTGTAGGTTCCATTCCAGGCCGGCGCCTGCTTGAAGTCGAGCAGATCGAAGGGGATCTGGTTGTTTCCACCTGTCCAGCCCAGACCGTAAGGCAGATACTGCTGATCCGCATCACGCGTGTAACGGACAAACATGCGCGTGCTGTCGCTGATATTCGCGTCGACTCGAACGCTGTACTCCCGGCGCGGATACCCCGCACTGGCCTGAGACTGATGGTTGAATGCGTAGTTGGCAGGGGTATTGAAATTGGTGACGTTGGAAAACTTTCCGAACTTTCTCAGAATGTTCTGCCCGTCGGCGTTGATCCGGTTGGCCGGGATGATGTTACCCGGGAATGGCTGCCCCGTCAGCGGATCAAAGAGTGTCAACGCTGCGCCATTTCCGCTCCTCGTCTGGCTGAAGTCGCCGGCAATCTCTGCCGGCGTCGGCACACGCGAAAGGCGCGCCGAACTCGGCAGCAACTGCTCCTGCCACTCACGCGAAACGAACCAGAAGATCTTGTCACGCAACTTCTCCACGCCCAAAACGCCAAAGACACTCTTCGGCAACCAGACCGGGCCGCTCAGATTGAAACCCTGATAGTTGTAGCGATAGAGATTGCGCGCCCGGCCCTGGGCGTTGTTGTAGAAGCTGTTGGCGTTGAAGCCCTCGTGGCGGTGATAGTAGTAGCCCGTACCGTGAAAATCGCGGTTTCCACCCTTGGTCACAATCTTGATGTCACCACCGGCCGAACGGCCATACTCTGCCTGATAGTTCGAGGTCAGAATCTTGAACTCGGCGATATTGTCGAGCACGAGCGCGATGTGCTGAGTTCCATTCGATCCGGTGTCGACGTTGGTCGTCCCGTCGATCGTCAGGTTGTGCTGATTGGCGCGGGTGCCATTGATATTGAATGAACTGAGCCCGCCCGGACCAGCCGTCTGTCCGTTGACGAAACTGACGACACCCGGTGTCAGTTTGACCAGATCGAGGTAGTTGCGACCATTGAGTGCGAGGTTCTCGACCTGCTCACTGTTGATGACCTGGCTCTGCTCCGCACTCTCTGTCTTGAGCAACATCTGCGCGGCATCAGCGGTGATCTGGACCACGTCCCCAACCCCGCCAATCTCGAGCGAAATGACACCGGTCGACTGCCGGTCGTTGACGTTGATCACAAGTCCGGACTTGACCGACTTCTTGAAACCGGTCGCCTCAACCGTCACCGTGTACTCTCCGGGCTGAAGTCCCGGAAAGGCAAAGTTCCCTTCGGAACTGGTCGTCGCCTGAAGGGTCAGATTCTTTTTGGGATCGGTCAGCGTAACCTTGGCACCGGTTACTGCCGCTCCCTGCGGATCCTGAACAACACCACCCAGGCTTCCGCTGGTCTGCCCGAATGCCGACGCACTCAGAAAGACACCCAGCAGAACAAGGTGGAGGATGGAAGACATAGTCTTCCGGTCTAAAACAATAGACAGCATAGACATACTCCTCAAATTGTAGATTTCGCCTGAATTCTGGTATCTGATGGCCGGAAGAAGAACCCTCCGCATCAAGGTGAATAAAGACTTTATTACTTTCGGATAAGGACTTTTGAGGTAATCAGCCCACCGAGGGGCTCTGCCAGCACTGTCTATGATTAGTATCGGGCTTAGTATCGGGCTTAGTATCGGGTTAAAACTTTTTGTAAAAACTTCCGGAGTCAAACTTCCAAACCTGACTGCGGGATATTTATTGGATTATGAGTTAACTTGTTCTTATTGGTCTATGTACTTAAATCCGCGCACGGCAAAATGAGAACTTCCCCGGGCAGGACTTAACAAGATTCATCTATTAAAAGAAATACTATAGCTGTTGGCGCCGGGAAATATATCGACCCTGACTGTACTTGTCAAGGAAGCTCACCCATAATCCTGTGTCTGTAAAAAAAGATGCCCGATCGAAATAGTTGCGGAGAGATTCAGGTTATGAATAAGCGATTGCTGCTCGTGTTGTGTCCACTTCTGTTGCTGCTCGTACCGGGGGCGCGAAGCAGAACCGTCATCCTCGGGGGATTGCAGGCGCCGGCCGGGTTACTTAAGGCCTCGAACAGCCCGACGGGACCAGTACTGCCCAATGGGCGGTTACTGACACCGCGCGGCAGGCAGGTGCGCGTGGCGGCGCATCCATACGGGCTGACGCTGAGTCAGGATGGGAAGACGCTGGTGGCATCGTGCAACGGAACCGAGCCATTCGCGGTCTCGATCATCACCGGGCTGACAGATCCGACCGGGCAGAAAGATGCCACACCCCGGTTGGTGCAGATCAAGGCGGATCGTGCCCGCTATCGTGGCAAGAAGATCCCGGACGATGATGACGACGAATTCCGCTCGGTCTTTATGGGAGTGGCGATCGCACCGGACAATCGAACACTCTACGCGTCGAGCGGAAACCAGGGGGTAGTCTTCACCTTCGACCTGATCGAGGGAAGACGGACGGCGACGATCGAGTTGAACGACAATGGTTACGCGAACAGCTTCCTCGGGGCGATGGCATTGTCGGGTGGGGGAGACCGCCTCTACGTGCTGGATCAGGCCAACTACCGGATCGCGGTGATCGATCCGGTGAAGCGCGCGGTGATCGAGAGCCTGCCAACGGGCCGGGCCCCTTTCTCGATCGCGCTCGCACCGGACGGGAAACGACTCTACGTTACCAATGCCGGACTCTTCCGTTACTCGCTGGTCGAGGGTTATGACGCGAAGGATCCGAAGGCGACCGGGTTGAGCTTTCCACCTTTTGGCTTCCCATCCCGAGAGGCCGAGCTGGGGGTAACGGCAGAGGGAAAAGTGGTGCCGGGGCTCGGCGATCCGAACCATCCCGACGCAGCCTCTGTCTGGTGCTATGGAATCGGCGCCGATGGGCGACTGAAGATCGAGGGTCGAACGAAGACGGGCCGGTTGATTGGCGAGACGGTCGCCGGACAGAAGGTGATCGGCGCGTCGAGTCCGAGTGGCGTCGCCGCTGGAAAGCGATATGTCTTCGTCAGCAATGCAAACAATGACAGCGTGACGGTGATCGATGCGCAGCGTAATCGTCTCGTTGCCAACATTGACCTCAACATCTTCAACGAAGTGATCGAGCGGCAGCGACGCGAAGGTCGTGGACTGACGGCAGCGCAGAGTCTGCTCCTTTCGCGACTGCGCGGCCAGATCCCATTCGGACTCGCGCTGAGCCCGGACGAGCAAAGACTCTATGTCGCCGAG
Organism: Acidobacteriota bacterium; assembly: GCA_040378705.1. Classification (GTDB taxonomy): domain Bacteria; phylum Acidobacteriota; class Blastocatellia; order RBC074; family RBC074; genus CAIOZW01. Next base: position 8,443 of record JBEIMN010000017.1, on the reverse strand, counting down.
GCCGGAATCAACGCCGTCGCGGTGATCGACACGACGAGCCTGAAGGTACTTGGCCACATTCCAACGGCCTGGTATCCATCGCAGGTCGCCGTGAGCAGCGATGGGCGCTCACTCTATGTCGCGAACGCGAAGGGATTCGGCTCCGGGCCAAATGGTGGCCCAAACTTCAAACTCGGTCCGGAAGGAACAGCGGTCGCGGCACTCCAGAAGGGGGTCGTCTCGATCATCGACATTCCCGCCGACCGGCAGCTTGGCGCCGAGACCTGGCAGGTGATCCGCAACAACGGCTTCGACCTGCCACCGGCACGTTCGATCGACGCGAGCGTCGTACCGGGCGATTACGGTGTCGCGAGCCGGCAGATCAAGTATGTCGTCTTCATCACCAAGGAGAATCGCACCTACGATCAGCTCTTCGGAACGATCGCCCAGGACAGCACCGGACGCCGGCTCGCCGGTGACCCGAGCCTGGCAAACTATGGTGAACGGGCAACAATTTACGATGCCGATAATCGCCCCGTCCTCCGCGATGTCAATGTGATACCGAACCACCTCGCCCTCGCGCGCCGCTTCGGCTTCAGTGACAACTTCTACCTCGACTCGGATGTCTCTGCCGATGGCCATCGCTGGCTGGTTGGCGTCTACCCGAACGCCTGGGTCGAGACAAGCCTGGCCGCAGCCTAAGGCGGCCATCGCGACTTCCGTCCAACCAACCAGTCACCCGGACGACTGACCTACACCGGATCTGCCTCGGCCCTCCACCCGGAGGACTACCTCGAATCAGGCTCGATCTGGGAGCATCTGCATCGCGCCGGTCTCAGTTTCCGCAATTATGGCGAGGGATTGGAACTTGGCGGGATCGTCGAGGAGGGCGACTATATTCCAACCGGGGCACGCCTGCCAGTCAACTATCCGATTCCACAGGTACTGCTGGAGAATACCGCGCGCGACTTCCCAACCTACAACACAAACATCTCCGACCAGTTTCGCTGGCAACAGTTCAGGCGCGACTTCGAAACGCGCTTCCTGAGCGGGCGCGAGCCGATGCCACGCTTCACCAACATCTACCTGCCGATCGATCATACGGCAAAGGAGCGGCCGGAGGATGGCTATCCTTACCGGGCCTCGTTCGTCGCCGACAATGATGACGCGCTCGGCAAGGTTGTCGAGTTCCTCTCACACACTCCGTACTGGAAGGAGATGGCGATCTTTGTCACAGAGGATGACGCACAGGATGGACGGGACAGCGTCGATGCGCACCGAAGTCTGCTGCTGATGATCAGTCCGTACGCAAAGCGCGGCTACGCGATGGCCGGACACACCAGCATCTCCGGAATCATGAAGACTATCTTTCTGCTCCTCGGCGGACAGCCGCTCAACCAGTATGACGCGGCGGCGACCGACCTGCGCGAACTCTTCACCGATCGCCCTGACTTTACGCCCTATGATCGATTGCCGGTCGACCAGCGCCTCTTCGATCCGGCAAAGGTCAGAATGATCAGCCGCACCGGCGAGCCCGAGGAGCTCGACTCACCGGCGGAGTTCGAACGAAGCCACCGCCGCATGGCGATTCAGGAGGTTAGAAGAGATCGATAATCGCCAGTCCAGTCGCGATTATCACCATTGCGAGCAATAGCCCGGTGCGCGGGCAGCCGGGCTGTTACTCGCTCTCCCCCCTTACCAGTCGGTCACCGATCCATCGTCCGGATCGTAGGTCTCCGGATTTTTCCAGTCGTGCCCGATCTTATCCTTCAGCGCCTCCTCATCGAGCTCGATGCCAAGCCCGGGGCCGGTGGGCAGATCGATGTAGCCATCACGGACGGTGAATGGCTTCTTGATATAGCCCTCGCCAAGACTGACCTGCTCCTGACAGAGGAAATTGGGAATCGACGCGGCGATCTGCAATCCGGCGGCAAGCGAGATTGGCCCAAGCGGATTGTGCGGAGCGATCGAGGCATAGTATGCCTCGGCCATGCCAGCAATAACCTTCACCTCACTGATGCCTCCTGCATGGCACAGATCGGGTTGAAGGATTGTCGCCGCTCCCTTCTCAAGAATTTCGCGAAAGCCCCACTTGGTGAAGACTCGCTCCCCGGTCGCGATCGGAACGTGGGTCGTCTTCGCCATCTCGGCCATCAGATTGACATCCTGACAGTTGATGATCTCCTCATAGAAGAATGGCTGAAACTGCTCGAGCTCCTTCATCAGAATTCTGGCGGTCGGCGGAGGAACTGACCCGTGGAAATCGATCCCGATATCACCCTCCTTACCGACGATCTCGCGCAGTTCGGCAAATTTTGCTACCGCGTTATCGATCCACGCCTTATTTTCGACGATGCGCGCGTAGCGACCATTGAGCCGGGCCGGTCCCGTCTTGAAGGCGGTGAAGCCCTGGGCACGTTTTTCGCGGACCAGTTCCGGAGTACCAGCGTGCGCATAGACTCGAATCCGCTGGCGCGTCGGGCCGCCAAGCAGATCATAGACCGGCACTCCGAGCAGTTTCCCCTTGATATCCCATAACGCCTGATCGATTCCGCTCAGCGCCGAGGTCAGAATCGGGCCACCACGATAAAAAGCATGGCGATAGATCGCCTGCCAGTGATGAGTGATATCACGCGGATCCTTGCCGATGAGATATGGCTCCATCTCCCGGATCGCCTCGGCACAGGTTCTGGCTCGCCCCTCAGTCACCGGCTCCCCAAGACCGACCACTCCCGCATCAGTATGAACCTTGAGAAAGAGCCAGCGAGGCTTGACCAGAAAAGTCTCAAGCCGGGTTATTTTGACGCTCTCGCGCCGGGTTACGCGGCGTGGCGCCTGGGTAATCGTCGAGGCCGTGGCATCTTCAGCCACTTCAGTGATCGGAGCAGCCGTCGCATTTTCAGCGGCTGCCAGACCGACCGAGGCAGCAACGGCGGATTTCAGCAATGAGCGGCGATTGAGTCCGCTCTCCGGTCTGTCGGAATTCATTGAATACCCTCTCTTTGATTTGTCCTATTTTAAAGTGTAAGTTTTCACTCTGAGTCGACACTCGAGTCTCACCTGGGAATCAGGCTCAGAATCTCGGCCCTGATCCGTGGCCAGACACTCGAAAGCGGATCGACGACGACGAAATGATCCACCCCCGAAAGAAGAACCATCCGTGGTTGGTCGCCACTGGCCTCCGCCGCTTCGAGATAACTTGTCGCCTGGATCGGCGGTACCGGCTCATCCGCATCACCCTGGAGAATCGTCACCGGAACCCCAAGCGGAAGCATCTCGATTGGCGAAGTCACCCTCGCCGTTCCAGCCGGCCCGCGCATCTGCGGAACCTCCTCGTCACAGGCCGTCCCGGTTCGTGCCAGATCGGTCAGCCCGGCAATCGGCGCCACACCGGCAATCGGCTGCGGCTCGGGGAGATAAAGTTCGCTCTCCGGCGGAATCTGCTGCCGTCCGGCAGCCCAGAGCGCCAGATGCCCACCAGCCGAGTGTCCGGTCACGACTACCCTTTGCAGATCGAGCGGAAACTCCGCCGCCAACTGGCGCAGGTGATCGAGGCCACGGGCCACGTCGAGGTAGGTTCCCGGCCAGCCGCCACCATCCTGCCCAAGCCGCCGGTATTCGAGGTTCCAGGTGGCGACACCGGCAGCAGTCAGATCGGCGCAGAGATGTCCCATGTAGTCAAGACTATGACGCGCCCGCCAGCAGCCACCGTGAATGACAACAACTACTGGAAATGGTGGAAATGGCCCGTCCCCCGGCGGCAGCCGCAGATCGCCAAACTGCTCGGACGACGAGCCATAGGCGATTCGATGATCGGCCACCGGTCCCGGTCGGGTCAGAATCTCCCGCGAACCACTTGCAGCCGTGGCCGCCACTCCATCCTGTTCAGTTGTTGCCATCCTCTCCCTCTATCCCTTCATCAACTTAAAGTCACTTACCAGTCTTATCGCCTTATGGCCTGATTACCGTTCCATCACGCCGCCTCGTCGTTCCCCAACTATAATCGAAATTCGGCGGCCCATCCGGAAACGGAAACTTAGCTGCCAGCTTTTCATCGAGGTCGATCCCGAGGCCGGGTCTCTCCGGCGCGAACATGTAGCCATCCCGAACCTTAGGACAACCACGAAAAACCTCCTGCGTATTTGCCGGGAATCCAGACCCTTCGTGGACCCCAAAATTGTAGCTTGCCAACTCGAGCGCGAGCTGCGCAGCATGCGCAATCGGTGACGCATCTCCCGGACCGTGCCACGCCGTGCGTACTCCAAAATACTCGCTCAGCGCGGCAACCTTACGCGCCGGACTCAATCCGCCAATCTGCGAGATGTGAATGCGAATGAAGTCGATCAGCCGCTCCTTGATCAATGGCAGATACTCGTGCTGAGTGTTGAAGAGCTCTCCCATCGCCAATGGCGTGCTGCACTGGCTTCGAAGCAGTCGAAAATGGTCGTTCTCCTCGGGTGGAAATGGATCTTCGATGAAGAATGGTCGGTACTGCTCAACATCCTTGCAGATCTGAATTCCCTGCTGCAGTGTGACCCGCTCGTGAATGTCGTGCAGAAATTCGACATCGTCACCAAACTTCGCCCGCATCCGCTCAAACATCTTCGGAACCATCCGCGCATACTTCGCCGACTCCCAGATCGCCTTTGGATTGGTCGGCCCAATGGCCTCATCACCGCTCGCCGGCCCAGCCCCTGTCCCACGGTTGGGACCGGCCGCGCCATAGGTCGCCATCCCCTCGATCCCGGACTGAATACGCACGTGCCGAAACCCCTTCTCAACCGCAAAACGAACCCGCTCCTCCAACTCGACGAAATCCTTGCCGGCAGCATGAAAATAACAGTCTGCCCCCATTCGAACTTTTCCGCCAAGCAACTGGTAGACAGGCATGCCCGCCCGCTTCCCCTTGATATCCCAGAGCGCGATATCAACCCCACTCATCGCGTTGAAAAGAACCGGGCCGTTACGCCAGTAGGAACTCATATACGACGATTGCCAGATATCCTCGATCTCATCGACATTACGACCAATCAGAAACGGCTTGAGATACTTCTCGATCGCCGTCTGAACGACGAGCGCCCGCTGGGTAAAGGTCGCACAGCCAAGACCGTAAAGTCCCGGCTCCGTCGTCTCAACCTTGACGACCACAAGTCGGATCCGATCCGGTGCAGTCATAATCGTCTTAATATCTCTTATCTTGACTGGTGCAAGCCCGTTGGTCGCCTTTGGCCGCTCCTGGGCTATCCCGGTGGCGGGGAGTCCCGCCATTCCGGCAACCCCGGTCGAGAACATTCTCATTGCATCCCTGCGATTCATTATTCCTCCGATCACCGATGAATAAAGGCTGTCGGGATCGTTTCCCGACAGCCGCGTGAATGTACCAATAATCCCTTCACTGCGCTTCCGGCATAAACAATAATCGAACGCTGGAAGGGTATTGCGACCAGACCCTCAAAAATAGAGCTTCAGACCAAACTGCATCTGACGTGGAGACCCGGCGTTCGTGATACGTCCAAATGTCTGGCTCGTAATATTCGTGTCCGGTGGCCCGAGGATCACCCGGTTGAAGATATTAAATACCTCCCAACGGAAATCGAGCCGAAAGCGCTCGGTGAGGTTGAAGCTCTTCTGTACAGAGATATTCTCATTGAGGTTCGATGGCCGACGGGCCAGCGTATTGAACCGCGGAGCATTACCCAGCGTGTTGGTCTGCGGCACAACCGAACCCGAGGCGTTGCAGAATATCGCAATCGAACAGACCGGAACGAAGTAGCTGGTGAAGCCGGTCGTCGCCCGATAATTCGGACTCGATGGAGAGGATGCTACCCACCCGTCAAGGGTCTTGACCAGTGCCGCACTGCGCCCCCCAAGGCTGACCGCACCTCCCGTCAACTGCAATGGCTGCCCGCTGGTGTAGACGTGAATTGCAGAGAACCGCCAGCCACCAATAACCGAATTTCCAAGCCGCCCAAGGTCAAATTTTTTCCCCTTACCGATCGGCGCGTCAAGAATGTAACTGAACTTGAAATTATGCGGCAGGTCGAATGCGCCAACCGACTTCTCGAGGCGACGATTGTACTGATCCATCGCCCGCCCACCAGCGTCAACAACATCCGTATCGGTGATAAGCTTGGAGAAGACGTAAGATCCCTGCAGATAGATCCCACTCGTAACTCGCCGCTCGATCTTGATCACTGCTGCATGATAAGTCGAATGGCCGCTGCGATCGCCATTTCCACTCCAGGTGTTGATGTTCGTGTACTGCGGAAACGGGCGTAACGCCCGATCAAGGCTGAGGTTGCTCGGGAATGACTGGTAGGGCTTGCTGAAGCCCGCCGCCGCCACTGCCGCTGAATCGATCCGCTGACTGAGCAGCGGCTGGATCTTCGCATCGTAGATGTACTTCGAATCGAGCTGGTTGTAGTTGAGGAGGCCAGCCATCAGATGGACTCCCGCACTGGCATTGTAGGATGCCTCGAACAGGAAATTTCCCGGAAGTTCGCGCTGAATCGAAAGTGTCCAGTTCCAGTTTTCCGGCAACCGCGAAACCTCCTTATTCTGCCACCAATCAACCTCCGCGTTTGTATTGAATCCGGGATCGACACTCGGTGGCTGTGGCACCGAGTTGGCTCCATTGACGATGAAACCATCATCGAGTCTTAAGAGCCGGTTGATTCCATCCGGCGACGGAACGCTGTAGATCTGGATCGCACCAGCGAAATGGGTCGACCCCGAAGTCGTCCGCACCAATCCGAATGTGCGCCCGGCCCCACCGCGGATAACAGTCTTTTCATTTGGACTGTAGGCGAAACTGAACCGTGGACCAAAACCGTTATACCAACCCGGAACAAGTGCCCGCTTGCCAACCTCTCCCTGATTGAACCCCGCAAAACGGAGTGCCCCCAACCGGTTGTCCGCCTTCGGATTTGGAAGCAGTGGATCGAAATCACTCCACTTGTCATCGCGTTCGAGCGGCGGCATCGTCACTTCATATCGAAGGCCGAAATTGAGCGTTAATCGTGAATTGACCTTCCAGTCATCCTGGATGTAGGCGGCGTGCCCGCGCCAGTACTGTCGAACTATTCGGTCATTCTCGGTCTGCGCGCCATTGACCTCACCAAGCAGGAACGACGCAAACGAGTTACCACCGCCGAGAATCGAGTTTCCACTCTGCGGAATACTCGTCTGCGCCCGACTAACCCGGACGAGCCCCGAAAGCGTCTGACGGCCAAACCCATTGTAGTGCAATCGCTCATACAGGTAGCCACCCTTGATCGAATGACGCCCCTTGATCACCGTCAGATCATCACCAATGGTAAAGATCGGATTCTCCGACCCATCCCCCGCCGAACCACCCCACGGGTAGTAGCCATCGCTCTGAAATTCAACCTGCAAAATATTCTCGTCGCAATTGAAGGCTCCCGGAAGACAGATTCCACGATTCTTCCAGCCACCTCCGATGTTTGGGGTGTAGTTGAACTGTTTCCACCAGTTGACCCCACCATAAAGGTAATTGACCAGCGTTGGAGTTATCGTCCAGGTGTAGTTTATCCGCCAGACGTGGCTATCCTGCTTGGTATAGCGGAAATCGCTGACCGGGCCGGGGAGACGCGGGAACCCATCAACACCAGGCCGAACCTCGCTCAGACCATAGTTGTAGAGCCCGCTGATCTTGTGCCTTTCCGAGAAGTTATGATCCAGCTTGAGACTCCACTTGGTCCACGGGAAGAGTGAACTGCCGGCGAAACTGCGAAAGTTCTGATTGACGTAAGCGTAGGTTCCCGGCGCACCAGCGGAGTTTGGGTGAACCGTATTTCCCATATACTGCAGATACTTCTGTGCCAGCGGACTGATCCGGTTGACCGGTATCTTGTTACCCGGAAATGGGTCACGGATGAAGCGTGGATTGGACTCGGTGATCGCTTTTGTCGAATCATAATTGGGATTGAGCCGCGTTGTTGCCGGATCATAGATTGGCAAAACGTTGCCACTCGGATCTACCCAGCGTGAAAAATCACCCTGGTACATTTCCGGTGTTGGAACGGAGGTCACAAAGCTGTTCGCCCCGGCGCGGTTGCGAAACCATTCAGCCGACGTGAAAAAGAAGGTCTTGTTTGTTCCATTGTAGAGCCAGGGGATCCGAACCGGACCACCAACCGTCCCGCCAAAATCGTGCTGCTTGAGGACACTGGTCTTTGTCTCGAAATAGTTCCGCGCGTCAAAGGCGTTGTTACGACCAAATTCGTAGGCCGTGCCGTGATACTCGTTTGTCCCGGATTTTGAACTGAAGGCAAGCAGTCCCCCCTGAGCGCGACCGGACTCGGCCTTGAACCCATTTGTATCGACCGAGAATTCGGTGATCGCATCTATCGAGGGCGTATTGAGGCTCGCCCATTCAGTCGATCCAAATCGGCTCGTCCCGGATGAGGCGCCATCGAGCGTAATTCCCCAGGTCCCTCCCTGA